>MZGM01000100.1 GCA_002085035.1 Candidatus Zhuqueibacterota bacterium 4484_219 | reverse complement strand
CTTGCTGAGAAGTAAGTCTAACGTGAACTGAACCATCTTCTCGAATGGTAAACTCCCATAAGATCTTTTGGGATTGTCCGGTGTTGGGATATACAAAGAACAAACAAAATACAACCATGGTCAAAAAAATCAATTTCTTGTTCACGACAATCGTCTCCTTTCTGCTGGGGATAAAAAACATCAGCTAATAGCTAAAAATAAATTTCACAGTTGCACTCTGTGCTACCACAGATTTCCAGGGTTAAAATACAAGATTTGGGATCAAAGTAGTGCCTTACTAGGCATTCGCAAACGACCTGTCTACTTCTCCAGTTATCAGGAACGTAGATAAAAATTTTCGCTTGGATATTTTTTTGAGGACGAATTCTGAAACTGAGTTTTTTGTCTTTGGGATGGTATTTTACAAAATCCACTCCATCTTGTCGTAAGTGGAAATTATGCAACAGCACCACAGGGTAATTTCCCGCTGGCTGAAGGGACAATAATTTTGTCCCATGGGGTGGTATACGACAAAGCTGAATACTTTCCTGAAAACACCCCAGATAACTTTCTTCCCAAAACTCGAAAACGTGGAACGTTTTTCTTTTATCTAATCCGATCTTTTCCAGAGAAAGTTCGAAATCAACAGGTTTATCCTCCCAATTAATCACTCCAACTAATAGCTGTTCCCCTCTTTTAGAAGCGAACACCTGAGGGACTCGCTGCTCAAAGATATCAACTGGAATAGCCGACTGGCTGCTAACAGGGAGCACAATTTGAAATAGACGTTTGCGTTTTTCCGAGAGCGAGGGCAAGTCATCCGATAAGAAAAGTGCTCCACCAGACAAAGCCAACACGGTAGTCAGACTGCGTACTTCCTCCTCATTCAACTGGGTATTACTTTGACGCACAAGCAAGCAATCAGGATCATTATTCCATAGCCGTCGATGTAAAAAATAGCGGGGCAAGGTAGCTTTAATAGCTACCGAGGCAGAGCAATTGCCATACCATACCGGCCCCACATCCTCGCTGATACGCATGCCATCTACCAAACCAACAGCAGGGCCTAAAGGTGCACCACATCCGAGAATGAATTTGTCCCCTACCGTCTGGCGAATAATCTCTAAGCCTTTTCGATACGCTTCTATAGAGGTGACATTCGCCCGGAATCTTTGACCTCGCAATGCAGCAGCGAAGAGAAAATCGATTTTAACATACTTGACCCCCCATTCGTTAATAATGATCTCAAATAGTTGACGCAGAAAAGCCTGCGCTTCTGGATGAGTACAATCCAAGCCGTAGATTTGTGTATTCCAATTCTGGAAAGCCACGATTGGACGGCCGTTAGTATTTTTCACCACCCAGTCAGGATGTTGATGATACAATTGAGAATTTGCACCTACACAGAATGGTGCAAGCCAGAGCCCTGGTTTTAACCCTCGTTGTTTAATCTGACTACATAGCCATTTTATTCCATGAGGAAATTTTTCGTTAATAGAAAGCCAATCCCCAATAGCTGTCTGATAACCATCATCTAACTGAACATATTCGACTGGGTAGTTGTGGTAATTCTCAGCCAAAAACTGCAAATTCTCCAAAATATCATCTTCAGTTACTTTATCAAAAAAATAGTACCAACTGCACCAGCCAGTAGGTACTTGTTTGGGTACTCGGGCTTGCATATCGCAGGCGACAAAATCGGCGTATTGTTCCAATGCCTCAAAGCCATTATGAAATGGTAATAACATTAATTTTTCAGAGCTTAGGTGTTTGTTTGGAACTACTTGGAAATTCTCAGCAAAAGATTCAGCAGTAATCTTAAGCTGAGTTTTTTTGGCGTCAGCAGTAATCGTTCCCATCTGACGACTCATGGAAACAAACCCCGCTAACATCCCAGCGTTGGACTGAGGGTGTACTACCATTCCCATCCAGGCACTAACGAATCTGCCAGGTTTCTCCGATTCTACAAATTTGCTCAAAAAGTCACCTGCAATTTGTGGTTCTTCGTCTCTTTCGTCGAACCCGATAGAATACGACTGATCCCAGGAATACCAGCCATTTTTAAAAAACCGCCACCGGGCCAAATGGGGAAGCTCCATTCCTCCTTCGTCCATACTCAACACAACAAACCGTTCAATCCCAAAAGCTTCGGAAGTATCATTTTCTACCTCAATTTGCAAAATCACTGGTGGCAAATGCTGATAAGTAATAAAAACAATCTTGAAATTTGGTATTTCCCTTTTCATCTTGTGATAAATGGTAACTCTCTCTCCTTCACCATGATCATCCTTGAAGTTTTCTCTGCTGTAAGTTCGCTGGCAGTCGTCACTGCTTCTAATTTTCTTCCCATCTGCCAAACAAATTTCTGAAAACGCATGAATAATTTGAGGTGAAGTCGAATTTTTGGGATAGAAATTAAACTTTCCGGTCTTTAAATCAAATACAATTGAGCCACTTAAGGAATTCAGAACAACTGTTTCCTGCTGGTTTATTTCGCTTCCAGTGCTAATATCTGATCGCAATCTTTCCTCCTATTTTAAGAGCACCATTTTATGGATTTGAGAAAACTCTCGACCTGTGGCATTATTTATAACCCTTAGCGAGCAAAAATAAATACCATTAGCCAGTTGAAAAGAACCAAACTTTACTTTGTATTCACCTGCTTTTTGAACCGAATTTACCAAGACTAACGCCGTCTCACCTAAAATATCAATAATTTTTAAATGCACCAAACCTCTAACAGGCAACCGATAGCAAACAGTAACGATAGGATTAAAGGGATTGGAATAAGTTCTCTCTAGTTCAAACTGTTGAGGTGTTCTGCGGCTTTGAGAAATTTCTATCCCTGAGGGAATTCTAGCCACTGGGAACCCCCATTTTCTGAATCGTTCCATCAATTGTTGTCTGGAATATTTTTCCAGATAGTGGACAAATAGATTCAACTTCCCTTGAGGAATTGAGGGAACTTGCCAGTTTGGGAGAGCTTGATAAGTCCTGAAAGTTTGTTTGAACGGCTCCCAGCCAATCATATTCTTGAGTAATAGAAATTTGTGTGTGGCAGGGTCATTATGATAGAGCCAATCAGTAACTGAGTTTACCTCGTCGGTTTGTTCAGCTTGCCAACGATAGTAGTCGTCCAGGGTTTCACCATCAAGTTTGGTGTAGTCATACCATCTTTTGCGTTGAAAAACTTTAGCTTTCACCTGCTCGGCCACGTAGACCATCTTAAAATTGGCAAATAATTCAGCCTCCCACACCCATTTGTAGTCCAGGTCAAAATCGTGGCCAAGTTCATGCAGTATTCCGAATAACCAGTCGCCTTGATTTACTTGTTGCAAAGCTGGGGCAATGTAGGGAGAAAACCATTTAATCGGATTACCTGCCACGGCCCATCCGCCGGGATACTGGAGGACCTCTAAAATTGTGATCATCTTGCCACCATAAGGGCGTTCACCAACAAGTTCCTCATAGGCAAGATAGGCGCTGTCCAACTTAGCAAGCCAGTTGAATGGTTTGTTCAAGACATTGAAGTTTTTCAACTGTAGCTCAAGGGCCACAAATTGTCCCTCAGCACGAATCCATGTAGGTGGAGGGATGAAGACCTTCTTAGAGCAGCAGTACCGTCTTGCCACCGTTAGGACAAACTTGGTGGTATCGCCCACAAATATCTTCGGAATTTTGAGGTTCCTTAGTCGCGTCCAGCCATAGGGTATTTCCCCGATGGGGATGGAAAATGGTTTAACATTTTTGGTGTTAAGTTCAATCGTTGCATGGTGCATGGGGGAATCCCAATTAACAAAGACGAAATCCATTAGGTAGTGGCTGGTAGTTTTTGTGTTGCAGATTTTTTGTTGAGGTTGTGGAATAAAATCTATGCCTTGAATAGAACTTCCTTTAACCAATTTAGCATCGGCCCAATTGGCATGATCGCAACAGATGCCATCTCCTGCATCAGTAACCTCAAGAATAAGCTGACCGGCTCCTGTTAGTGGTATCTGGAAATGTAAGGAAGAATCACTTCCAAGCATAACGCCACTGTTCAACACCAGAAGGCTATCCAACCAAACGTGAAAGACCACACTGCCATTGCCTTGGGCGTCGTCATCAATTCCGATTACAGCACTAAATATTTGATAATCCAAGCCATCGAGATTGTAAACGAGTTTGGAATAAGCATGCGTTCCCAATCCTTTAGGATAAACCCGACCATTTAAAGTCAGTTTAGGAGAGGTTACGCTTCTATTAATGCCCAATGTTCCCCACTCTTGTTGAGCACACACTGGAGTAAGATCACTAAGATAAACCTGGGATTGTGCAAAAATTGAGCTGCACATTAGTAAAAAAGACAAACATATCCCAGGAATTGTCGTTTGCTTACTTTGCATTTTCCTGAAGTCCATTATTTAGTTGAACATTACTTTGATAAAAACTTTTTATTTCGTCACTGCTTTAGTCCACTCAAAGCGATGCTACTAATGATCTTTCGCTGGGCAAAAAAGAACAGCACAACCGTAGGCAAAAGTACAGCCAGGGAGGCAGCCATCAACAGATTCCAATCGGTGGAATACATTCCTTTGAAAATATTGAGTCCCAACGCCAGGGTGTAGTGTTCTTGTGAAGTCAGATAGATCAATGGCCCGAAAAAATCATTCCAGGTGCCCATAAAGTTAAGGATGCCCACCGTAATTAGTACCGGCTTCAGGATCGGCAAATGAATACGATAAAATATTTGAAACGTGCCACATCCATCAATTCTGGCAGCGTCGTCGAGGTCTCGTGGAATTCCCATGTAGTACTGTCGGAGCAAAAAAATAAAAAAAGCATTGCCAAAAAAGGCTGGCACGGTTAGGGGCAATAGAGTATCAATCCATCCGATCGCACGAAATAGGATAAATGTTGGAATTAACAAAACAGGATAAGGAATCATCATTGTCCCTAATAAAATAAAAAACAATAGTCTTCTTCCAGGAAAGCGCAATCTGGCAAATCCGTACGCCACGATCGAGCAAGAGAATATTGTACCTATCAAACTAAAGAACACAATAATCAGGGTATTTTTTAGAAAAATGTGAAATGGTAAAATCGTTAGTGCAGTTTTGAAGTTCTCCCAATGGAAGGTTTCCGGAATCCACTGAGGGGGAAATGTAAATATCGAACTTTCGTCCTTAAGTGAGGCAGAGAGCATCCACACCAGGGGGATCAGAAACAATATTGAACCTGAAATTAACAAGAAATAAATGATTGTCTTAGGAAAAATTTTTCGCATTGAACTTACCATTTCTCATTCTGTTGCTGTGCACTTATCTATTTTCTTCATCAGCTTCATAGTACACCCAGAGTGAAGAAGATTTGAAAATCAGAATAGTCAGGGCCAGAATGATCAAGACTAAAACCCAGGCCAGAGCCGAAGCGTATCCCATACGAAACCAACGGAACCCCTGCATGTAAAGATAAAGCACAAAAAACATCGAAGCATTGAGCGGGCCGCCTTCTGTCATTACAAATGCCTGTGTAAACACCTGAAATGCCCCAATTGTTCCGGTTACCAGTAGAAAAAAAATGGTTGGAGAAAGCATAGGAATGGTGATTTTTCTGAACCGCTGCCAGGCGCCGGCTCCATCTACCAGTGCTGCCTCGTACAATTGCTCAGGAATATTTTTGAGTCCAGCTAAAAAAATAA
>MZGM01000099.1 GCA_002085035.1 Candidatus Zhuqueibacterota bacterium 4484_219 | reverse complement strand
ACGTCGGGACTTACAGCCATAACATTGTGTGTTACGACTGTAGCCCAACTTTTCACGCTATAATGGAGACAAATAAAATGATAGCTTCTAAACTTTCCCGACGTCAATTTTTAAAGGAGATTCCGCCAATCTGCGCGGGAGTTTGTGCTTGTGGCACATTATTCCCGGGAGACATTTTGGCTGTACCCAAAAGCGACACTGACCGGGCTGATATTAAAGATCTGATTGATAATAAGCACATTTTCGAGATCAAAGAGGCGCGATTTTATCAGAAATTGAGTCACGAAAAAATCCGTTGTGAAATTTGTCCCCGCAATTGCGAGATTGATCATCTGGAGCGAGGATTTTGTGGTAATCGAGAGAATCGTCATGGCACCTATTATGTATTGGCTTATTCCAACCCTTGTGCAGTTCATCCTGACCCAATAGAGAAAAAGCCTTTTTTCCATTTCTTGCCGGGGTCTACAGCCTTTTCTATTTCCACTGCCGGATGTAATATGGTTTGTAAATTTTGTCAGAATTGGCAGATTTCTCAATTTCGTCCCGAGCAAACTAAGAATGTCTATCTTACTCCGCAGCAAGTAGCAGATCTTGCGGTACAGTATGGAAATCAGTCTATTGCCTACACTTATGCTGAGCCGGTTGTTTTTTATGAGTATATGTACGACACTGCTAAAGTTTCCAAAAAATATGGCCTGCGCAATGTGATGGTCTCTGCTGGCTACATAAATCCTAACCCCCTGCGTGAACTTCTTACTGTACTGGATGCAGTGAAAATAGACTTAAAGGCGTTCACTGAAAAATATTATCGGGAAGTTTGCTCTGGAAGACTGGCGCCGGTACTAAAAACCCTGGAAGTCCTACATGATACTGGTACCTGGTACGAAATTGTTTATCTGGTGGTACCTACCCTCAACGACTCTGAGAAGGAAGTTGCCAAAATGTCGGAGTGGATTCGTACTACCCTGGGTGTGGATGTGCCAATACACTTCTCGCGGTTTTATCCTCAATACATGTTAAAAAATTTACCACCTACCCCTATATCTACTCTAGAAAAATTACGCCGAATCGCAATGGATAAAGGCTTGCATTATGTTTATATTGGCAATGTACCAGGTCATGAAGCTGAAAATACTTATTGTCCCAATTGTAATAAAGTGGTAATTCGGCGGGTTGGTTACAGGATTCTGGAAATGAACCTTGAAGATGGACGGTGCAAGTTTTGTTCAGAAAAAATTGCCGGAGTCTGGAAGTAGCTACTTTAGGAGATTCCAATGGAAGACATTGGTGTAGTGGTTAGATTAAAGGATAAGTATGCAGTGGTGGAAATCGAGCCTCGAAGTTTTTGTAGTAGCTGCAAACATAAAACCGTTTGCAGCATCTCGCCTGAAGGAGAAAAACGTCAGGTTAATGCTTTGAATTTTATCAATGCCCAACCAGGTGACACAGTACGTATCGAGATGGATCCCAAAAACACTATCCTTTCCGCCTTTTTGATATTCATTTTTCCTGTTATTGGATTATTTATAGGCTATTTTTTAGGAGAGTGGCTCGGGAAAGGCCATGGGGTATGGGGTGCTGTAGTTGGGTTAATATGCTTTTTTCTACTTGTTCGTTTGTTCGATTATATGTTAGGAAGAAGAGCTAAATTTCAGCCAACCATCACGACAGTGCTAAAATAATCTCAGATTCGGAAAACTTGTGAGAAATAGATATGCGACCTGTTAAAAATAGTTTCATTACTTTCCATCTTCTATTAGCCTGCAACTTAAGTTTGGGGCTAATGTTAGCGGTTTTAATGTTACTTTTTACTTGGCCTGATCTTTCTTCGGTCTGTGCACAACCTTTGGCTTCTAAGGTTGGTCTTCGGATTCTTCGCAGCGATGCAAACGGGGTTGAATTTGAGTTTACTCCCCAAAATTGGCAAGAAACCAATGTTACTTTTGGTGATACCACCTTTGTTCGCTTTGATTTTTTAGAGTCTGTTTCGTATGCTCCCCCAGGATACCCAGATTTGCCTATGAAAGTTATCCCTATCGGGATTCCTCCTGGAGCAGAGGTCGATTTACAAATTATTTCAACTAAGTATAAGGAAATTAGTGGGTTATTGCCGATACCGGTTCCAACGATACAGCCTACGTCTGATGTGCCTCATGAACTTTATCGCATTGATTCGCTGGTCTACACCCAGGAAGAGCCAGTTCCTTCGGCGTTTGTTGAATTGGAGTCTCCAAGTTGGATGGGTGAACTGCAAGTAGTACGGGTGAAAATTTATCCCGTACAGTTTTTTCCAGCAAAAAAAATCTTGCGGAAATATCAATATTTTCGAATTTTGGTCCGTTTCAAAGTTATTCCTTCCAAATTGAGATTCCGCCGCCTTACTCCCGATGTTCCAGTAGAAGTGCAATCTTTCTATCAAGATGTTGTAATTAATGGCAGTGTGGCCAAACAATGGCTTCAATCCCCAAAAGCTAAGCTTGTCAAACCATGGCGTTTTTTCAAAGTCGGTGAATATTACAAAATTCCTATTTCCGAAGATGGAATGTACAAAATATCCGGTAGGTTTCTTAAAAACAATGGCATCGACATTAGTCAGATTGATCCTCAAACGCTAAAGATTTACAACAACGGGGGATACGCGTTACCCCAGGAACTCAATGCTCCACGGCCAGATAGTCTCATCGAAAATGCCATTTTAGTTTTCGGCATGGAGGATGGTCGTTTTGACGCTGATGATTATTTACTGTTCTATGGGCGTTCAGTAAATAACTGGAAATACAATCTTAAATCCCGCGAGTTTGAACACTACATTAATCCCTACACCACTACTAATATATATTGGTTGGTTTTTAACGACGGCCGTCCGGGAAAGCGGATGTCCAAAGTTGCTGTTTCCTCAATTACGGGGACGCCTGTCGAGCGTTTCCGTGATCACATCTTTCGGGAAGATGAACTTTACAATTTCAATCATTCTGGACTCATCTGGCTTGGTTCCCAATTTGCTTTTAGCTCCAACCCCGAAGACCAAGAGAAAACTTTTCCCTTGCCATTGGTAGATGGAATTCAGAACACTTCTGTGAAGGTGAGGTTACGTTTTTATGGATTTACTTCTGGTATTCACGAGTTTCGGATTTTTCTTGGCGATCGAACTTTACCCCGGGTGATTTTTGGGGGGAACGGCTTCTATGAAACAACTAAATACACTACGCTTCTTTCTCAAAGTGATGATTATGATTTAACTATTAAATATTTAAGTACTCAACAGAATAGTATAGCTTATTTAGATTGGTTGGAAGTTCATTACTGGCGCAGCTTTAAATTGCACCGAGATGCTTTGTGGTTTTTTGCTCCCAATGAAAATGATATTTTTCACTACAAAATATCCGGGGTTTCGAACGAAAACTTTTTACTTTTCGATGTTACTGATTTTGCTAATGTGAAGTTAAAAACCGGGGCTATTTTTCAGAACAATCAGGTTAGTTTTTCGGATACTGCCTGGGCCTCACAGCCTCGTGCCTATGCGCTGCTTACTCCTGCAGCGTACAAGGTTCCCTCGGTGATTTACAAATATGAAATCCCAGATCTGGATCTACGAGATATTGCTAATAGTGCCGATTTTATCATTATTACTCATCGCGATTTTTACAATGCTGCAATGGCCCTGAAGAATTTACGCGAAACTCACGACCGTCTGGAAACTATGGTAGTAGATGTGACTGACGTCTATGATCAATTTTCTGGTGGATTACTTGACCCTACCGCTATTCGGGATTTCCTTAAATATACTTTTTTTAATTGGAGAAGGCGGCCGTACTATGTATTGCTTTTTGGAGATGGAAGTTACGATTATAAAAATATCCTCGGCTATATGGATGAGAATTGGATTCCTCCCTACGAAACTAACACAATTTCAAAATATAGTTCTTTGACTACCGATGACTGGTTTGCTTGTGTTAATGGTGACGATCTACTGATGGAGTTTGCTATCGGGCGTATTCCAGTTCGTACCACCGTAGAAGCTGAAAATGTGGTCAAGAAAATTGTTAGCTATGCAACCGGAAAGCAATATGGTCCCTGGCGCAATACTTTTACTATTGTTGCCGATGATGAAATAACACCTAAAAGTAGTACTGAGACTATTCATACTCGAGATGCAGAAAATATAGCTGAACGACATGTTCCCAAAATATTTGATCTGCAAAAGGTTTACCTGATGGAATATCCGGTAGTGTATGAACCAGCTGGTAGACGAAAGCCTCGGGCCAATGAAGATTTGCTTAAGTATATTAATCAAGGAACGTTAGTGTTGAATTTTCTTGGGCACGGGAACGAATATTTGTGGACACATGAGCGGGTGTTATTGGATACGCGCGATTTTCCCCGGATTCACAACCAAGGACGATTGGCTTTTTGGATAGCAGCAACTTGTAGTTTTGCCCGCTGGGATTTACCAAACGAACAGAGTTTTGCCGAAAAATTGTTGGTAGCAGAAAATCGAGGAGCAATAGCTCTGTGTGCCGCTGCTCGAGATGTCTCCGCTTTCGGTAACTCAAAATTGAATAGGATCTTTCTCGACTCCTTGTTTCCCCTGCCGCATCAGGTAAGACGTCTGGGTGATGCTATGCGAAGGACAAAAGTTTACACCGGTAATACAATCAATGATAGAAAATTTCTTATTCTTGGCGATCCTACTCTCCGTCTTGCGGTGCCTCAGCTTGAAGCTCGTGTCGACTCCATCTTGCCAGACAGTCTTAAGGCTCTGAGCAAAATTACCGTGAAAGGCACAATTTTAGAAAATGCAGAACCTATGTCTGATTTCAACGGATCAATCTGGCTACAATGTTTTGATTCAAAAAAATTTGCATCCCATACTACACCAAGTGGTTCAGTAGTGAACTACATTCTTCCCGGCAATCCGATTTTTCGGGGGGAAGGAAAAGTCACTGATGGACAATTTAATATTAATTTTATTGTTCCTAAAGATATTACTTATGGCGGACAACTGGGACGTGTGAGCCTTTATTTCTGGAATGATGAAATAGATGGCTCCGGTAGCAAAGATTCGTTGATTGTTGACGGTAGCTCCAATTTAGTGGATACCCAAGGTCCAACAATTGAAGTTGGTTTTGATGGTTATCAATTTGCTGATGGTGACTTACTGGAAGAAAACCCCCTCCTAATTGTAAATATTTCAGATGATAAAAGTGGAATCAATATTACTGGTGAAATTGGTCATAAAATTACTTTAACCATCGATGATGACTTAAGTCATAAGATTGATCTTACCCCATATTTTCGCTACGACGTGAACAGCTATCTGAAGGGCAAAATCGAGTACACCTTGACCAATCTTTTACCTGGAGAACATACAGGGGTTCTGAAAGCCTGGGATAATTCCAATAATTCTGCGACAGTAAGTTTTAATTTTCGCATCGCCAGTTCCGATGCCTTAACTTTGGAACGAGTAATGAATTACCCAAATCCGTTTTCTAATAGAACCAGTTTTACTTTTGAGATTAACCAACCTGCTGAGGTAGAGGTGAAAGTCTACACCCTCTCTGGTCGCTTAATTAGACGCTTAGATAGTATCACTGCAGAAGTCGGTTTCAATGCTATCGATTGGGATGGCCTGTATCAGGATGGAGACGGAATAGCTAATGGCGTTTATCTCTACAAGATATTTGCCAAATCAGCAAAATTCCGTTGTGAAAAGATTGGCAAGATGATTAAGATGAAATAGCCT
>MZGM01000098.1 GCA_002085035.1 Candidatus Zhuqueibacterota bacterium 4484_219 | reverse complement strand
ATTCCTGCTCCCAAGTAATTGTGAGAAGGCGAGTAAATCATAGAGCTACCCATATAGACTGTATGGTTCCTCTGTCCCCGCATTTCTATTGGAAAAAATGTTACAAATAGGTATCACGACACTTTTTTTCCTTGGACAAAATGATGCCATTTATCTTCTATAAGAACATCCTGATCAACTCGGCCAATTAATTCAGAGGGAATTGCCTCCATGCCAGGTAAATCATAATGGATAGGCAAAATGTATTTTGGAGCAAGTTTTTTTACCATTTTTACTATTGTGTTTTTATACCGATTTGGCCCAAAAGGCGTTGTTCGCCAGGGCAAACACAAAACATCGGGGGACAAATTTAAATCAACTTCATGTGCATCTCCTACATGCAGCAGGGTTGTCCCATCATCCTCTATTAGAAACGACAAAGGAGTTCCTCCAGGTACAGGTAGTTTCCGTCTGAATAGCATGTAAAAGAAGTTGTAGACAGGGTCATTCACCATACTGAAGCCTGGCAAAACTTGAATATTACGAACTTTATCCCCCGCTACAACAGGATAAACACGATCCTTATCTACTCCTAATTTGACGGCAATTTCACAAACATCCGCTGAAGCCAAGATATTGCCTGAGAGCAATTCAGCAATTCGGGCAATGTGGTCCATATGTGCATGACTGACTAATATAAACTTAACGCCTGGCTTTGGGTCACGTGTATAATCTGGGTCTATCAAGATGTGATTGTTCCCCAGAATCTCAACGCAAGAATGTCCCAGGTATCGAACTCTCATATAAAATCCCTGTTATTGCAGCTACTCACCGTATCCATCTTTACCAGATAAACATTATAGGTATCCGGCAAAGGCACCCCTTAACATATTTGTGATTCTTTTAATTTGGCAATAAATATTATTATCTTCGTAATAACCTATTAGTGGAAAGACTCTTTCCTTTCTTTGAGTTTTAAAAGCCCTTTGTATTGCTTTAGAAAACTTCAATAAACTGCCAGTTGATGTACTTCCTTTATGAATGATAAAAACCGTAAATTCATCATTTACTATTAATGGTTTACAATCCCTCATTAATTTTAACCATAAGCTGTATTCGACAACAAAATTCTTGTCTTCATTAAAACCCCCATACAACTGAATTGCTTCTCGGCTCATAAAAGTATTTTCATGGGAGATGATATTCATGACAGATAAAGCTTTTTCTGGATTTATTCTTAAGAGATGAGTAAGCGGTATGGCAATCTTGAACCTTTTGATTTCAACTAAGAAGTTGCCAGTGAGCCAAATGAGGTTTGGGTTTTTCATAAAATAAGAAGCCGCTTTTTCCAGTGAATCTTTTTTGTAGTAATAATCATCTGAATGAAGAAAGTGGACAACGTCCCCGGTAGCTTCTGATGTTGCAACATTCAAGGCGTTTGCCACACCCTTTGGTTGGGATTGGATGAATTTTATACTGTATTCATTTTTATTTAGCTCAATGTATTTTTTTATTATCTCCAATGTTTTGTCAGTTGAATAAGAATCATTTATTATATGTTCAATATTTTTGTAGGTCTGATTCTGAACACTTTCCAAAGCTTTTTTCAAATACTTCTCGCTATTAAATGTACAAGTTATGATACTAATCAAGGGATAATTATTTGTTTTCATCTTGTGAATGCCATCTATTTACATCTAATACTTTACCGGTTGTGATTTCATTAAGCGCGATACTATATGCTTCTGTACTTGTAATAGCAGGGTAAAGCGAAGCAAATATTTTGACGAAAAATTTCCTTCCATTACTCTTCCTTGATTATGTGGTGCATATCAGGGAAGAGCAATGGATATTATGAAAAATCTCAGCGACATACTTAAGGGATATTGATCACAATATCCGCGGGCATACCAGGTTTAAGCTTGAGGTTGGAATTAGGCGCCAGAATATCTACCGCATATACTGTGGCAAGGCGGCCTTCTACTGTTTGAACATTGCGTGGGGTAAATTCAGCCTCGTCAGCTATTCGAATGACCTGTCCATGAAAAATTTCATCAGGAAAAGAATCAACCGTTATGGTCACGGATTGACCTAATTGGATTTGCCCGTACTTATCTTCAGGGATATATACCGTCAAACGCACTTCTTCCAATTGCCCGATAACTATTGTCACACTTCCCGGTACGATCATTTCGCCGCCCTCAAGATTCCGGGAAAGCACAACGCCATCTATCGGGGCTTTTACCACAAATTTATCCAGCTGTATCTCAAACACTTTCAGAGCTGTTTGTGCTTGCAGAAGGTTTGCTTCAGCCTGGGCAACGCCTGTTTCAGCCATTGTTACAGCGGCTTCGGCTGCCTTAAATTGCAAGGATTGAACACCGGTTTGTAATTGTGAAAGATTGTTCAGCGCATTCTCGTAGCGCCGCTGAGCTACAGCAAATCGACTCCTGGCTTCCAACACATCTTTGGCCGCTGCTGTAGTCAAAATTCGATCATATGAGGATTGAGTGGCATCAAGTTCTGAGCTAGCCTCGTCAAATAGATCCTGAGCTATATCCTCCAATTCTTCATTCTCATCAGCGTTTTTAGCCTGCTCCAATGTAATCTCAGAGATTTTGTAAGCTGCTTGAGCCTTGGCAAGCCGCTCTTCTACCTCAATCAAATCTGAATTTTTGTAGTCTTCTAACACAGCTTCCAGATTACTCAATTCAATCCTTAAAGCTTCTTCAGCAGCTTGGACTTCTTGATCTACCGCAGCCAAGTTTTCGTTATCAGTGAAATACCAAACAGGCATATTAAAATCATCCGGCTGGCTTTCCTGCCAAGCAGAGCCAACTGTTATTTGCTTTTGTTGACGAACTCCCTGAAGGGTCATTTCCAGTTGAAGTTCAACAGCTGCCAATTGTGCATTCGCCGATTCGACAGCTACCTTGGCCACGTTGACCATGGTAACAGCTTGGTTGTATTGGGCCTGGAGCAGTGTGTTATCAACTCGGAAAAGGATGTCCCCTGCCTTAACCGAATCTCCTTCCTCAACTTTGATTTCCTGGACAATACCACCAACTTCAGGTGCAATGTCAACTTGCAAGGCTGAAACCCTCCCCGAGGCGTGTAAATCACCATCGTCGTTTCCGTTAATTGGTAACCCGCTGCAAGCAGTAACGGATAACACAAATAAGACACTAATCAGCCAAAGTACTTTTTTATTTTTCATTTTCATTCTCCATATAGTTTGTATTTTAGAAATGATTACAATTCTTTTTATGTTTAGGTCAGTCAACACGTTTCCGAAAGAGAATTACGCTCAAAAAAAACACAGCAATACTGAAAACGGCCATCGGCCAAACCCAGGGCCACAAATAAGTTAGCCCAACGCCTTTTGTGATAATGCCGCGCACGATTTCAAGGAAATAAGTTACTGGCAGTAAATAGCCGGAATAGTAGGCCAACCAAGGCATGTTATCTCGAGGTACCATCAAGCCAGACAGAATAAACGCTGGGATCATAATAAAGGAGGCTATGTACATCGCCTGCATTTGGTTGGTCGAGATATTTGAGATGAGCACACCCAACCCCAGAGAGCCTAAAAGGAATATCAAGCTCAGTCCGAAGAGGAGTGGAATGCTGCCTGCAACTGGAACGCCAAACCAAAACATACCAACGCCAACCGTTAGCGCAACATTGACCAGCGCAACTGCGACAAAGGGTAAGATTTTGCCCAGCATTAGCTCCCATGATTTAATCGGGGTAACGATTAACTGCTCTAAAGTTCCTTGTTCCCTTTCCCTCACAATTGCGAAGGCAGTTAGTAATAAAGATTGGATTTGCAGGATGATTGCTACTAAACCAGGAATCCAAAAATCCATTCTCTTCATGTTGGGATTGTATAAAAAGCGGATCCGGGCATCGATCGGAAGTTTGAAATCAACGCCCCCCATTCGTTTGCTCAAGTTTTCAATAAAAATTTCTTGAGATGCCACTTGCCCAATTGTTTCTGCTGCTAGTTGAGCTGCCTGCGCGACCGTTGGATTAGAGCCATCAATATAAAATTGGACTGGACTGGATCCACCGGTATCTATCTCTCTCCCAAAACCTTCGGGAATCAACACTCCTGTTTTTACTATGCCAGAGTCAATTAATTCTAGAATCTCCTTTTCGCTTTCAGCGTGCGCGGTTATTTCAAAAAACCCGCTAATCCAGTAACGATCGATAAACCCTTGGCTTGCTTCGGATTTGGACAAATCAACCACTGCCAAAGGAATGTTCTCAATATCAGAGGTAACCGCATATCCAAGTAAGGCTAACATCATCACCGGCATAACGATGACTAACATCAAAGTTTTTGGGTCACGGACGATGTGAATGAGTTCCTTGCGCATTATGGTCAACATTCGTTTCATATTAATTCTCCTCCAATATTAAATTTGGCGCGTACAAGAGCTCGACGCTCAGATTTGATCATGTTGACAAACACATCTTCAAGCGAAGGCAAAATTTCCTCAATTCGGTTTACAACAATACCCTCGCTTTCCAACTTTCGCTGGATCCGTTTTGTTAAAACTTGTTTTTCAATTGTCACATGAAGCAAAGCGCCATACAAAGCAGCTTCTAGCACACCCGACATTTCATTTATTAGCAGCAACGCCTTCCCCGGTGACTCGCAATCTATTTCGACGAGTATGTCTTGATAGCTTTCTTTAAGCGTATCAGGATCATCAAGGGTGATTAGTTTTGACCGATACATCATCCCAATATTGTTGCAGTATTCTGCCTCATCCATATAATGGGTTGTAGCGAGTACGCTGACGCCCTGCCCGGCAAGACCATAGATCAGCTTCCAGAATTCCCGCCTGGAAATCGGATCAACACCCGCTGTGGGTTCATCAAGGAACAGCATTGGCGGATTATGCACAATGGCGCACGCCAGGGCTAACCGCTGACGCCACGCACCGGACAAATTGGAAGTCAGTGACCTTCTGTGATTTTCTAACCCCGCCATTTCAATTAGTTCACCAATCCTAGTTTCTCTATGTTTGTTGGATAGACCGTAAAGTCTGGCATAAAAATCCAAATTTTCGTAAGCAGTCAGGTCGTTGTAAAGAGAGAACTGTTGGGACATATATCCGATTTTTGTCTTGATTTTTTCAGGTTGCGACGTTATCTGATACCCCATCACTTTTGCATCTCCAGTTGAGGGGCGGAGCAGCCCACAAAGCATCCGGATAGTAGTGGTTTTTCCGGCGCCATTTGGTCCTAGTAATCCAAAGATTTCTCCCTTCGGGATTGTGAAGCTTACCTGATCAACTGCAGTGAAGTCTCCAAATTCTTTCGTCAATTTATCGGCAACAATAGCATTTTCAGACTTCATTTTCAGCTCCACTAGATTCGACCAGGTGAATAAACACATCATCCATAATGGGCTTGGCTTGTCGAAGAATGCGGATCTCCCCAGTGGTCTTTTTGAATGCCGACCGAAGTTTCTTCTCAACCTTACCGGGCTCTTCAACTGCCATCCGAATTCGATCTCCAACCGGCCTCCACGCTGAAATCCCATCAGTAGCATTTATAACTTGCCGTGTTATCCGTCGTGGGCGGGCGACGATCTCCATCATTTGGTAGGGGAGCAGTGCAGTTAATTCTTTAGGAGAACCCATGGTGAGGATCTGTCCTTCGTTAAGAATTCCAACTTTGTGACACCGCTCCGCTTCATCCATATACGGGGTGCTTACGAGGACACTCACACCCAGGAGGAGTACTTCGGAAATGATCTG
>MZGM01000097.1 GCA_002085035.1 Candidatus Zhuqueibacterota bacterium 4484_219 | reverse complement strand
TCAAAAGCGTAAAAATTGCGGTGAGCTTTGTTCTAATTGTAGGCTTCCAATCTTTAGAAAAAAGTTTTGAAATTAGAGCCATTGATTGACCTTTCTTATTTTATTTGATCACTTTGGCTAACTTCAACAACTGCGAGCTGAAATTAACACCTTCTGCTTTTGCCGCCGCTAAATTGATAATGATTTGTGGTTTTTTGCCTTTTATTCCGATGCTCACTGCAAGCCCTGACTCCACATAGTCGGGTACACCAGTTAAAGTCAATACTTGCTTAGCTCGACTTACACTGGTGATTGTTTCCATCCCTATAGCCCGCAACGGAGTGATGTAAAGAACGTCAATATTGTTTTTAACAACAGCGCTTGCCAAATCGACCCTGTCAATATCAATGGACACTTGTCGAATAGGGATGTTTTCAACCTTCTTTATGGGAGATTTACTCATTGTCTCCACTAGTTCATTTTTTACATTTAGAGACCTTCTGAATTTTCTCTGATAAACAATGCCGATAACGATTTCCCTACCAACCCTCGGTTTTAGGTTTCGGTCAAAGGTCAATATTTTCGAGAACAGAGGAAATTGCAAATTGACTGGAACCGCTATTTCCTGAGCCCGGGACTTTGTCGTCCATAGGGATATTAAGATGATTATTAACCCAATTCTCTTCGCACTCACGTGGAGATCACCCTTGATCCAAAAAACAAGTTGTCAACATTACCTATGTAGAAACCAGCACTTCTGGCTAAAATCTGTATTTCAGTGCTACAGTAAAATTTTGTCCATTCTGAGGAATAGCATGCTGTTTGTGCTCAAAACCACCAGGCAAGCTGTAATTTACGTCGAACAGGTTTCTGACCAAAAGCGAAAATTTTAAATGATTAAACAGTAGTTTCGTCGAAAGATAAACATTTGTCAAAAAGTAAGGGTCAGTCTTTGTCCCATATACAGTGATTCGTTCGGTTTCGTACTGTAGTTCAGCCGAGGCATAGAAGTATTTCATGAGCGGATACGTCAATCCAATTTTCATAATGTGTGAGGGTGAATTGGTGAGTTTTTTCTTCAGATTAGCATCTTCTGCATTTTGAAAAATGTAGTTCACATATCCTTGGACTCCTCTTTTCAGTCGGGCGTTGAGTTCCAATTCCAATCCCTTTGCCTTTACCTTACTGAGGTTTTGGAATTGGGAAAGAGAGTCTGATGGATCAATTGTCTGGTCGATTAGATTCGTAATTTCATAGTTATAGAGAGCAACAATTCCGAACAGTGTATTGCTCAACCGTTGTTCCCAAACTACTTCCAGGGTTTTGATCTTTTCGGGCTTGAGAGCAGGATTGCCCTTTGCTTCATCTGGGTCCTCATAATGGACTTCATATATGTTAGGTGCACGAAAAGCTTCCCCATAGAGAAGCTTAATTGTTCCAGATTTGAGGGGGTTGTAGACAATAGCTCCTCTCGGCGTAGTAGAGCTTCCCACCGTTGAGTATTTATCGTGACGAATACTGAAAGTGAGAGAAAGATTCTCCATCAGTTGATATTCATCCTGGAGATAAAGGGAGAGGATATTGAACGGAAAATTATTGTCGAAGTAGGTCGTGTCCTCATCCCAATTTCGGTAATCTGCGCGGATGTGGTCTTGATATTCTGTACCTACAGTCAGCCTGTTGTCTGACCGAATATCCCAATAAAATTGTAGCTCACCCCCAAGCCAGTTGCCATCGTTGGCATCGAACCAGTTAATGTCTTCATAAGGATACGTTCCTCTGTAGTGATAATGATCAAAATAGCCCCGTAGCATGATATGCTTGTCCACGCTGATTTTGTTCTCATACTTGAGTTCGATGAATCGACGTTCATCAAGACTTTTAGCACCGGGAGCATTGAAAGCCATTTCCCATGCCCCGGTTGGGATTCCTTTTTCCCGAGAGGTTATGAGTCCCTGTAAGGTAAAATCAGCAAATGTAATCTTAGCTAACCCACAATAATACTTATCCCAGTCCAGATTCTTAGCCCATCCATTGCTTGTGGATGGGTCGTCATATTCCTTAAAATACAGGTCTTGACCCTTGATGTCGCCCCACAGGCCAGAGAGAAGAATCTCGATACCGTTATTGAATTTTTTACCAAAAGCAACCGAGCCCTGAAGCCTACCGTAGCTACCAGTCTCAGCACGAAGATTAAGCCCGTCAATAATGTTTCCTTTTTTAGTAATGATATTAATTATGGCAAACATCGCACCAGTTCCATACAATGCAGAGCCTGGGCCTCGAACAATTTCAACTCGTTCGATAATGTTTGGATCTATGCCAAGGTCTGTGCCAAAGCTGGGAGCTCCGTAGATGTCTTCATTGAGGGTATGTCCGTCGAGCAAGACTAATATCCTATTGTCGTAATCTGTTAGCCGACTGAAGCCTCGAAGCCCTACATAGACATAATTGCGGTCATTTCTGGTGTAAAATCCTCTAACGCTCATTAAAATCTCATCCAGTGTCCGATAGCCGTAACGTTCAATGTCCTCCGAAGTAATAATCGTAACCGAGGCAGGAGCTTCCACATTTCCTACGTTTATTAGCCGTTAAAATGGCATCCCAAGTCTTTTGTTTCATTGATTACACTTTGGGATTAGCGTAACAATACAAGCAGCCATTAGGACAGGGATAATACCAGCCAATATCCCAACTTTCGGTACAGCCACAAAGTGGGCGTTGTCCTTTAGCTCGACGAGTGGAAGCGAGTTCGCCTTTTGGATGCAATTTGCTCAGTAATGAACCATCAACGCAACGAGAACGTGGCAGGCCAGCCACGCAACAGAAATGCAGCTTCATCTTTAACTTTTTTGCTATTGTGGCCAGGAAGTTGGCTTCCGTCAGCTTTTGAGAAAGTGGTACAGGTAGTGGCCTATAGCCAAATTGCTGAAGCCGTTTTATCACCTTGGGATAAGTTTCCATCCAACTGACAGAGATGTCTACAACACCTGCTTGAGCGAATGCTGTGGCAATATCTTCAAAATAGTGTAAATTTGTGAATTTGTTGCCGTTTGGTAATTGCAAATGGACGATAGGATCGAATCGCAAGCGCAGTCGTTGTGGTGAACCCAGAAAGGCGATGATCTCCTCCAGCAAAGAGAGCATTTTTTCAGTAGAGGGAACATGAGGTTCTAAACTGCTGGCGCCCATGCCAGTGACGGTCCAATGCAAATAAAGTTGATCGTATCGCCGCAGTACTGTTCGTAGCCGCTGATGCTGAATAAGGTTCCGGGGGTCTTTACTCCATATTAGCACGGTATGAACTCGCTCCGGTGAACATTTTTTTTCTAGAATATCAGCCAGCAAATCGGGAAAGCATCCTACCATTTCCAGGCGCCGGCTGGCAGAAATGACCTTTTTAAGTAGCACAGCTTAGCTTTCAGAGAAAAAGTTACGGCTGTAAGCTGAGGTTAGCAAGTTAAGATTTTGTAACCGCTCCAGTAGTTTTGATTGAATCAAAAAGTCATCGGCTCTACTGAACAAATGTAGGGGTTTTTTGCCGAAAGCACTTGACTCTAATATAAAAAATCTCTACATTAAATGCAATAGTAGAGGTTAAAATGAAGTCTATTATTTGCCCCTTTTGTGAGAATACTGATTTTATTTCTGTTTGCCGCATTAATCTTGGTGGATTATCAGAGAGGGAGGTAGTGCGATGCACTAACTGCCGCTTGGCTTTTGTCAATCCCTTACCGACAGAGGATGAACTGCAACGATTTTATGTTCAACAGTATTTTCTTTCAGATGATCCCCGGTGGGGGTTTTGTAACTACTTTGCTAATCGCAAAAGCCAATATTTGCAGGGACGGATTATAGCCCGGCGGTTACGGCGCTGGAAACCCCATGGGCGGGTACTGGATGTTGGCTGTGCTACTGGCTTTCTTCTCGAGGGCATACGCGATCATTGTACGTGGGAGGTATTTGGAATAGAAATTTCCGAATGGGCCGTAAAAATTGCTCGTACACAACTCGGCCTGAATGTGACGCTTGGAACTCTGGAAAAAGCCGAATTTCCGGATAACTTTTTCGATATTATTTTGCTTAACGATATTTTGGAACATGTGAGGGATCCTTTGCAATTTTTAACCACCGTCTACGCCCGACTTGCTTCTGGTGGGAAGGTGTTCCTTCGCGTTCCTAATGGCCGTTGCGATATTTTACCTTTTGTGCAAGATTATCAGAAGGGATATGTACGTGTTCAAACTCAGGCACACCTCTATTATTTTGAGCCAGAAGTTTTGCAGCGAATCTTGATTGCAATAGGATTTCGCATCGACCAAGTTACGGGCTATGGTCTCAAAGCTGGATTAAAGGATTTGGGGATCCTCCGGCGCAAAACACAAGTGTTTGAAAAAACTAATCTTCAGCAAGCACAGTCGGAAACAATTATTTCGGACAAAAAACATGGGCTACTGGAAGAATGGGGTTATCGGTTGACTCATCTCCCGGTTCTGCCTTTTTTGCGTTCATTTGCCCATGAGTTACATATTTGGGCCCAAAAAATCTGACAGATGATGCTAACATTTTGGGAAAAGGTTAATATTTCCGCGGGAAAATCAGGTTCACTATCCATAAAAAGATCCCCCCTGCATTAAGCAGTGCGATGAAATACACCGATTGCACTGTTCCCAGCACTGGCACCAGCAATGTTCCGGTAAGAAATCCTCCCAAACAAGCTCCCAGGTGATCGAAGCTGTCCACCAGTCCAGCAGCACGACCAATTTCGTCTTTGTGGCGCAGATAGAGATGGCTGGCCAGAGGGAAACCGGCTCCGGTGAGCATGCCAGCATTCAGAATGAGAAAAGAAAACAGTATCTGCGAGGTTGTCAATGGCAGTTCCGCAAAGGGACCAGAGGCAAAGCCATTCAATAGCGCTGGCAAGATCAGTGCGAACAAAAGGATCAAAGCTTCGAGATAAATAAAGGTACGTTCCCCCGAGCGGATTTTGTTCAGCAAGTGGTTCATTACCAAACTTCCCAGCGCTAATCCTAACATAAACGTAGCTGTCACCAAGGCAATCATGTGATAAAGATAACCATAGAGGTTTTGAAATCCGAACAGGAGAACTATCTCAAATCCCATAGCTGCGAATCCGGAAATCGCTACAGCGGCTAAGGCATTAAAAGCGGATTGTTGTCGACGCGGTATTTTCCGCCACCCCAGAAAAATCAGACGCACTACAAGTAGAAGTGCCAAAAGAAATATTAGCCAGGAAAGGCGAAAATGACTTAACTGTTTCACAAACGACAATGATTTGGTCTTGTTTATGCCGCTAGCAAAGCGATGCCAAAGAAGCAAATTGTAAAAATAAGTAATTGGTTGCAAGTCGGTGTTCAGGCGGACATTGGGGGCATTTTCCAACGCACGGCGAATAAACTCTACTCGTTCCGGCTGAAAGATGAGGTAAAAATTGTAAGGAGAGAAATAAGCAGTTTGGGTTGAATAACAAGCAAAGCGTCGGGTCAAAATCTCGATATCGACAGTTACTATTCCGGCAGAATCGGAAGCGAAAAAGAAGTTAGTTTCGCTTCCACTGACTACTACGTGAGGGAATACCCGGCGGAGGGTTTGGAAGATTGAGGCAGCGTAATTTTCTACTTCCAGCCCAAAATAGGTCTCCGCTGCCCGGATGCTGAAAGCAAAAACACCGCCAGGTTTTAACACCCGCTGAACTTCTTGGAAAAATTCTCGAGTGTAATAGCGGTTCATCATTGCAGTAGTAGGATCGGGCAAGTTTAGAAAGACTAAGTCATACCGAGATGAAGTGGTTTTGAGGAAAAACCGACCATCAGTGTAGAAGATATCCAATCGGGGATCGGAGAGGGTTTTTCTTTGTTCTTCTGACAAGTAGGGAAGAACCAGATTGGTAATTTGTGGATCAAGTTGTACGTAGTCAAGTTTTTGAATAGGGGCTTGTAAAAAGGGGTGCAAGAGTCCGCCAAGAGCATCGCCAATAATCAAAACATGTTTTGGATTAGGATGTTGAGTGAGCACAAAGTAAGCAGTATTGGCATAACCGTAAGGATCGGGAAAAATAAAGGCTACCTGTCCGTTACCATAAAGGCTGTATTGATCAGCAATTTGGGCAAGTACCAGATTTTCATATTTTGAGTCAACCGAGGCAATTAACTTGCTTGCACCACCAAGGGAGCGCCATCGCTGTTGTAATGTGACTTTGTTTGCTTGTTCTGCAAATGGCAACACTAATAAACTTAAAATTGCTATTGCCGCAACCCACAAAAGACAATAAAATCTTCGGCGAACAAATTTTCCTATTAAAAGAGGGAGCAGGAAAGCTGTGAAAAGAAAAAGGGCAGCCCCAAGTTGCCAGGAAGAAAAGTGGCCCACCAGCAAAAAGGTAAAAATCAAACCACCGACTAAACTGCCAACTGCCTCGGTGATGTAAAGCCAGCCAATAGTGATAGCTCGGGATGAAGTATTCATGTCCAATAGGCGACTGCCCAGAGGGAAGCTCCAGCCCACCATGAAACTAAAAGGCGCGGTGCACAAAAAGGTGAAAGCCAGCATAGGAAGAAAGGGAATGTATTGACCAGGGGATACAGCAAGCAAGGAACGCACTGAACGAATCAAATAGAGTTGCAAAGGAAAGAGAAAAAGGCCAATTAGAATTGATAGGCAAAAAACTGTACGCAAGGACTTGATCTGGAACGCTAAACGAGAACCTGTCTGAGCTCCGATGGATATCCAGAAAAACCAGGCACCGAAAATAATTCCTAAAACCAGTTCATTGCCGAAAAATACTACCAAAAATTCGCGAATAAGCAGCGATTGTACAATTATAGAACTAAATCCAAGAAAGAAATAAATGATAAGAGGACGGAAATCCAATTGTTTCAAAGCCGTTTTGGGCATGATGGTTTGTTTTTTATTATCGATAAGTTTGGAGAAAAAAACTCCTCCAAAGTTGGAACTATTGTTTTTGTGGTACTTCCATTTTGCAGGCTATAGGAGAAGTTACTTTTAATATAGAAAGAGTCTCGACTCTATGCAAGTAGTTTCTGATATATCTTGTTGTTGGGGACTCTTCACAGATTGAGGTTGGATGTGCAATATTATCTACTTGGGAAGGAAAAATTTTGGGAACGAGAGTAACCGAAGAATGCCAAAATGTCTTTTACCCATTGGACCAATTTCCTTTTACGATTAACAGAAGGGCGAATTTCAGCTCGACACAAACGTAAAAATTCTCGTTTCATGCCTTCCGGATAGTTTGGTTCGCAACGCTTCATTTCGTCCAAAATCTCATAAAAGAACCAGCGTTCTTCCAATGGCAAAGCCTCGGCAATATCATTGAATGACTGATAGACCTGATTGCGGACGATGATTTCTTTTTCAATATCTTCTAATTGAGTGTAATCCTCGGCTTCCTGGAGCCGTTTTAGAAAAACTGCGTCTGGAATTTGTCGCCGCTCACGCGGTATCTTACCAGAGGAAGCCTTAAGGCGATCTTTTAACCCCCCGTACTTAATAAATTGAATAGCACAGAAGCAAACTTTTCCTTGCGCTGCATGTTGAATTCGTAATATCTCTCCAGCATATGTAACCACAGGTTTGTAAGGAATGCGGATATCTATGCGGGGGATGATAACACCAACTCCTAAATATTCTAAACCAGTTTCCAGATAGCACAAAAGCCCTCCGGGGCTGAGATTAACAACCTCCGCCTGACAATGTTTGCCCTGTAGAAAATAGAAATCAGCCTGGAGTTTCTCTGATGATGAAGGTACCAGGCGATAATAACGACGACGCTCTGGGCCGTTGTAGGTTTCATCTGACATGGAATTAATGAACCTTGTTTTTATTAATAGCCTATTATTATTTTCGATTGAATGTGATTTTTCCTTTAGTTAAAAAAGTTTCAACAATAATTGCGGGGTGTTTTTCTCCTCTTCATATTTTCGCAAAGATGATAAAGCACTGGAATTACGGTTAGCACCAGAATAGTAGAACTGACCAGTCCACCAATTGTAGCCAGCGACAATGCGAACCAAATGCTCCGCTCGCATGATGGAAGCCATTCAAATAGCTGGGAGAAAACGCCTTCGTCCCATCTTAATGACTACAGCTACTACCGTTCTGGGACTCTTGCCTATGGCTATTGGTTTTGGACCTGGTGCCGAACTCCAACGTGCCCTGGCAGTAGCGATTATGGGTGGTTTGCTCATCTCTACGGTAGTAAGCCTCATATTGGTGCCAGTAATGTATAGTTTGCTGGAAAGGAAAGACCTGGGGGGTGGCTGAAATTCTCATTTTTTTTCCCAATTCACTGTATAT
>MZGM01000096.1 GCA_002085035.1 Candidatus Zhuqueibacterota bacterium 4484_219 | reverse complement strand
ATGTTTCTGACTCTGGCTATGTAGATATCCCAAAACATACCCGCATACTTGGAGCAGTCAAACTTACTGGTAAAACATCCGGGTGGTCAATAGGAATTTTAGAAGCATTAACCAATCAAGAAAAGTTGGAAGTAGTGGAGGGTGGACAACGTTACCATGAAATTGTAGAACCGTTTACTAATTACTTTGTCGCTCGTTTGGGTGGACAACGTTACCATGAAATTGTAGAACCGTTTACTAATTACTTTGTCGCTCGTTTGCAGCGAGATTTTCGCAATGGCAGATCAACCATAGGGGGAATGGTTACTAGCGTAAGGCGTCAGATTCCGAATGAAAATTTCAATAATCTTAATAAACAAGCTTTTGCCGGTGGCGTGGACTTAAGCCACCGATGGCGAAATGATACTTACCAGCTCAATTTGAAAATACTTGGCAGCTACATCTCGGGTAACAAAGAAGCAATTCAAGAAGCTCAAGAATCATCAGCACGCTACTTCCAGCGTCCAGACGCTAAACATGTGAAATATGATCCAAATCGCACCTCATTATCCGGATTTGCCGGCACACTGTCCATAGGAAAGATCGGGGGGGAACACTGGCGCTGGATGGTTGGTGGAATAACTCGCAGCCCTGGTTTCGAAGTCAATGATTTAGGCTACATGCGTTACGCCGATCTGGCTACAGGATTCTTGTGGGTTGGCTATCAAGAGTTCAATCCAGGGAAAATCTTCCGCAATTACAATATCAATTTGAATCTTTGGGGAGTTTCGAATTATGCTCCAGAAACTCTGGCACGAGAGGCGAACATTAACGGCTACTTCCGTCTTTTAAATTACTGGGGAGGATTTATAGGAGTGAACAGAGAATTGCCTGGGTTAAATACTGTAGCTCTGCGAGGAGGACCGACAATGAAAACTCCTGGCCGAATCAGTACCTGGTTAGGCTTTCACAGCGATCGACGAAAAGCTATCTCTTTAAGAATAAATGGTGGATATAGCCGCGATGACCAGGGATTCTCTTCTACCTGGTTTCGTACCAAAATTACAGTACGACCTTCCGGACGTTTCGATTTTAAACTCTCTTTCCGTTACTCTCCCTCTGTAGATGATCGTCAATATGTTGATAATATCAAAAATGGAGCAGAAACCCGCTACATTCTTGGACGTCTGAAGCACAAAACCATAAGCTCAACATTTCGTTTGAGCTACACCGTAACCTGCAATTTAACTATTCAGTTTTATTCCATGCCATTCATTTCCGCTGGCAAGTATTCTCACTTTAAAGAAGTGATAGCACCGCGTGCTGCAAAATATGACGAGCGTTATCAACCCTATGATTACGATAGCAATCCCGATTTCAATTTCAAACAATTTCGTTCCAATTTAGTAATCCGGTGGGAATACAGACCTGGTTCGGTAATTTACTTAGTATGGTCACAGGGTAGGACTAATTTTGAGGAGGAATATGGAAGTTTTAGGCTGGGAAGAGACATCATGAAACTTTTCGATACTCACTCCGAAAATGTAGTCATGATAAAAATTAACCGCTGGCTTAATATTTGACCATGCCACATTGGGACCGTCTTCCTGGTGACTTACTTCGCCTCTTTCGCAATAATAGTTACGACTTACCCCCCCCAGATAGCCAATAAAAAGCTTAGAAATCTGGAGGCATACGGTTAATCTGACTGAGGGTAAAAACCGGGCCATCTTTACAAACGTAGATATTTCCAATATTACAGCGCCCGCATTTGCCTAAACCACACTTCATTTTATTTTCCAGGGTAGTGTAAACTACTTCATCGGAAAAACCCAAGTCTTTGAGTACTGGAAAGGTAAATTTAATCATGATTGGTGGACCACACACAAGGGCTATGGTATTTTCACTTTGTGGTGATATTTCCTTAAGCACATGAGGGACCAATCCAACTTTACCCTTCCAGTCTGGTGTTTCCCCACCCGGATCTACCGTCTGGATTAGTTTTACATCTGGTCGTTGTTCCCAGAGTTGCAGCTCATTCTTGTACACCATATCCGCAACGGTGCGAGCGCCATAAAGGATGGTCACCTCACCAAATCGCTCGCGCAAATCCAGTACATTCCAAATAACAGAGCGCAGCGGAGGCAAGGCAATTCCACCGGCAATGAAAAGCAAATTTTTATCATAAAATTTCTCGATAGGAAAATAGTTACCATATGGACCTCGAAATCCGATGTAGTCTCCCTCTTCTTTATCCATCAGGGCTTTAGTAACACGACCTACGGCACGAAAACAACACTCAATGTAGCCTTTACGAGTCGGTGGAGAAGCAATGCAAAATGGCGATTCTCCATAGCCAAAAACCGAATATTCCCCAAATTGCCCGGCTCGAAATTGAAAATTCTCCCGCATTTTTTCATCAACAAATACCAACCGAAAACTGTAAGTATCGGGCGCTTCTTGTTTCTTCTGCTCAATTCTGACTAAATGTGGCTTGTAAATGTTTTCCATAGTCCTATCTCTAAATTTAATTCAAGCTTCTGTTAACCCACAACTTAAGTCGTGGGCTCGTTTCCGCACACACCGCTAAGGCATCAAGAAGTAGTGGCCATAGTTTGAATTGT
This sequence comes from Candidatus Zhuqueibacterota bacterium 4484_219, assembly GCA_002085035.1. Taxonomy (GTDB): domain Bacteria; phylum Zhuqueibacterota; class JdFR-76; order JdFR-76; family 4484-219; genus 4484-219. Next base: position 3,476 of record MZGM01000096.1, on the reverse strand, counting down.
TGAAAGGATTTCATAAATATCCAGGTTCACCGGACAATATTGGATACAGCGTCCACACCCTACGCAAAGAATTTTATCGAAACGATCCGGAAAATATTTGAATTTGTGCATGATCCGCTGGCGATAGCGTTTAAAACGCATCTCCCGGGGATTGTGCCCGGAGGCATGCAAAGTAAAATTAGCAAACTGACAGCTATCCCAGTTTTTGCGTCGTTCACCCTTAAAATAATTGGATTCATCCACAATATCGAAACAATGACAGGTGGGACAAAGAAAAGTACAAATTCCACAACCCAGGCAGTGCTCAGTTGCTGATTGCCAAAAAGGATTTTCAAAATTCTCATCAAGCCAACTTTTCACTTTGTCTAATGCTCGACGACTTTTTAAATCCTTCAAGGCATTTTCCGTAAACTCTCGCTTTTTCTCTTCGGCAGCTTCCGTAGTGCCGAGCTCCTGAGCAATCAAAGCTGCTATTTCCTCACCAACAGGGCTGAGGGGTTCAAACAAAAAAACATCCGGTTCAATTTCGGTGAGCAAAATATCACTGCCTACCGGACTAACCGGCGAAAGTCCTACTGAAGTACAAAAACATGTTGTTGCAGGACTTTTGCAAGCGATAGAAATAAAAGCAATATTATTACGTCGTTCCCAGAAAAAGGACTCCTGATAGTCCCATGAAAATATTGATTTCAAAATCTCAGAGCTGGCAGCATCACAAGGCCGACTACCCAATATCGCTGTTTTTGGACTCTCCAAATCAACATCTTCCACTGTTACCTGATTATTGCTAAATCGATATTGTAAAATTGGCTCTGTCCGAGGAAAAAGGAATTCCTTGGGACTATTAGTTGGAAGCAGTGTCTCCCAATCCATCTCGTCAATACTTTTTATTTCCCTAAACCAGGTCTTCTTTGCCTCTTTCACTGGAGCAACAACCCGCCAGCCAGCACCAAGCAAAGCATCAACCAGCTTACCAAAATTTTCTTTTTTCAAAACAGAGTTTGTCATATTGCTAACCCTCTTTCCCGAATCAATTCCAATATTTCTCAAATTGTTTGTCTACATTGCGCTTCCAGTCTTTTTGTAAAAACTGATCGATATCCTGCCGAGTGTAAGGGGGAACAGCACCATTGCGACCAGCTACCAAAGCACCCACTGCATTGGCAAACTCCATTGCCCTGGGCAACGGCTGAGCTTGCAGGTAAGAAATCACAAACGCAGCAATAAAAGCATCGCCAGCACCGGTAGTATCAACCGGTTGAATCCGAAATCCCGGACTGTAATATCGTTCACTGCTTGACTGGCAGTAGCAACCATTTTCTCCTAAGGTTAAACAGACCAAACGCAAAGAAAACTCTTCCAGTAATCTCTCTAAAAAATCACCCGGAGGTTGCGACGTACCATCAAAAATCTCCTGTAACATCTGTAGTTCGGTCTCGTTAATTTTCAGGATATCAGTTTTTCGCAAAGATTCACTCACAATAGCTTTAGTCTCAGAACTAACTTCACGAAAATTAACGTCGAAAACCACCAACACATCTTTCAGCTCATTCAACGCGCGCTGGACAGTTTTCCGTGCTACTGAATTGCGTTGAATTAAAGTACCGTAGAGAACTGCATCGAGCTGTGGCAGCAACATTTTAAGCTTTTCATCAAATTCCAGATAATCAAAAGCCACGTCCTGGCTACAAGTAAAAGTAGGCACACCCTTAGCATCGAGTTTGACATGGACCGTACCGGTAGGCTTGTGTGGATCGATCTGAATAGCCTCGGTTTTTACCCCCCATTTGTTCAACAAAGCCAGTAGCTCCTTACCCAAGAGATCATCTCCAACCCGACTAATGATAATCCCTTCTGCGCCTAAACGCTGGGCATGAAGTGCAAAATTGGCGGGGGCACCTCCAAGATATTTAGCATCTTGGTAGACGTCCCACAAAACTTCACCCAACCCGGCAATTTTGTAGGTAATCATAATTATTCCTCTCAATGAAATTTAAACGGAACAGGAGTGAAAGAAGTCAAAAAAATCAGAAAAGTAATTCCACCAATCAGCTTACGCTTAGTATCCAGGGGAGTAAAGTCATCCATAGGGGGTGGATGACGATAACCAAACCAAATGATAAACAGAATCATCAACAACCAGCCCCAAAAATAAAAAATACAGATAAAAATAAATGCCAAAAGTGCAGCTCGAAATACGTAGCGACTTTTGCGTCCTAAAATAGCATAGATTATGTGTCCTCCATCAAGCTGCCCTACAGGAAGTAAATTCAGGGCAGTAACAAATAGCCCTGCCCAACCGGCAAATGCCAGAGGATGAAGCAACACATCGTATCCTTCGGGTATTGATCCTAAAACCAATTTGGACAACATGGTAAACATCAATGATTCCCCAAGGGTTTGCACGTCGCTACTAAGACTGGTAGTTGATACAATTTCGGACATCTTCAAGCCAAAAATTATTGAGGGGATAGTAAAAATCAATCCTGCCAGAGGCCCGGCTACTCCTACATCAAAAAGGGCACGGCGGTTAGGAATCGTTTGCTCCATGCGAATCACTGCTCCCATAGTGCCAAAAGGAGGAAAGGGCATAGGAATAAAATAGGGTAACGTTGCACGGATTCCATAGCGTCGACACATGAGATAATGGCCCATCTCATGAGAAAGTAGAATAGCAATGATAGCAGCAGAATACAATAAGCTTCGGTAAATTAAGTAGGTTGTACCAATTGTAAGCAGAAAAAGGATTACGTTGATTTGCGGACGCCCGCTACGTAGACGGCCCAAAATACGAATGCGTCTATGTTGTTCCTCAGAATCAAAGTCGGGAAATCGAAACTCCCAGTGACCTGTCATGAATTTTCTCCTAACTTGAAATGAATTTCATAGGATATTAGTTATCATATGGCAATTTAATTAACAGTTACCCTAACTGGTTCCCCTACCTTCAACCCGGTCTTTTGTTGAGCATTGGCTCCGTAGAACGAAAACCCCAAAAAACCAGAACTGTCAAAATAGGCTAAGAAATGTTCTTTCCCACCCTGAACAAAACTTCCTATAATTTGTTCCAGTTGCCATTTGCCGACTTGAATCACAAATGTTCTTCGTTTAGTTAGATCATCAAAAAGCCTCTTTGAGATATTCGATATGAGATTGCCAAACCTGTCTACGTAAATAATTCTACCCTCGATACTGCTCTTGTTTCTGGTGGGATGCCAAACCGTACCTTTGAAGAATGCCTTTGTAGGGGAACCAAGGTTGTAGAAGTTTTCTCCTTTAGAAAGATGGGCTGCCACCGGTGCGAAAATATCACGACCATGAAAGGTTTGGCTAACTTCAGAGAGAAAAAAACGCCGTTGATTAATGGAAATTACCTGACATCGAGGCAGCTCGTCAAAAATATATTTGAGCACTCCGTTATCCGGAGCTAAAAAATATCCTGCCTCCGTTTTTACCCCTAATATCTGTCGCTCACT
>MZGM01000095.1 GCA_002085035.1 Candidatus Zhuqueibacterota bacterium 4484_219 | reverse complement strand
ACAATGGAAGAAGTACTGAAGAACTTAAAGATTGGTTACGAGCTTTTTAATTTTAGTCCCTTTCTGACTAGTTCAGGATTACACTTATTTTTTAGTACTTCGTTGATAACTTTAAGTAAGTTGGTCAGTAAATAGGGTTTTTGAAGATATGGGTATCCGTTTTGCTGGATTGTTTGCCAATTTGATTTTTCTCCACTGTACCCGCTGGTAAATAGAATACCGATGTCAGGCTTAAGTTTGCGGAGTCGTTTCGCCAATCTAGGCCCAGTTTCATCAGGTAGAACTACATCGCTAACAACTAAATTGAAATTTGCTTTGTTTTTTTGAAAAACCTTTATTGCTTCTTGTGCGTTCTTTGCAGTAGTGACCACATAACCATTTTGGGAAAGTCCTCTGGTAGTAAATTCTCTTACAGATTCATCGTCCTCTACCACCAGGATTCGTTCCCCATGGCCTTTTAGTCTCTTTGAGGTCACATATTTCGTCTTTTCTTTTTCCGGTTTCCAGGAAACTGCTGGCAGGTATATTTTGAAAGTACTCCCACTACCCGGAGAGCTTTCTACTTCGATCCAACCTTCGTGTTTTTTGATGATACCGTACACCACCGAAAGTCCCAGCCCAGTTCCTTGCCCCGCCCTCTTTGTACTGAAGAAAGGTTCAAAAATACGATCGATAATATCCTCCTTCATGCCTATCCCGGTATCCTGGACGGATAGAGATACAAATTTTCCCGGGCGCGCATAGCTGTGAGTACGGCAGTACTTTTTGTCTACGGTCACATTTCTCGTCTTGATGCTAATTTGTCCCCCCTCAGGCATAGCATCTCGAGCATTAACTACCAGATTCATAATCACCTGTTCAATGTTGGCAGTATCTCCCTCGACCGTCCAGATATCGCTTTCCAAATCAGTGCACAAGGAGATGTTTTCGCCAATAAGACGAGTATTGTTGAAATCGTGAGCCACCCCGCCTGCCAGAGCACCGACTGCCTCCATTTTCTGGGCTTGGCGGAGTTGTTCTTGGAGATGTTTACGTTCACTGATGTCGCGAACAACGGACAACAGATGTGGTTTGCCCTGGTAATTAAATAAAGTACCCTGAATCTCAACATTGAAAGTGCTTCCATCTTTCCGAACATCAATCGACTCTGCATGAAATTTATTGCCCGAGGTAACTTGCTTTATGAAATCTTCGAATGTATGGGAATAGTCCGAGTGAACAATATCTTTTCCTGACAGCTTGATGAGTTCTTTGTAGGAATAACCATACATTTTACAAGCAGCAGGGTTGGCTTCGACGATTTCACCGTTCAGGTTGAAAATCAGGAAAGCGTCAGTAGCCGATTCGAAGATGCCCCGATATTGCTCTTCGCTTTTTCTCAGTGCCTCTTCCGTACGCTTGCGTTCGCTAATGTCCCTAACTATGGCTTGGAGAAATACTTGATTACCTGCTTCGAAACGATTCAAAGAAACCTCGGTGTCAAAAGGGGTTCCATCTTTTTTAATATGTTTCCAATAGAATCGTTGTGGTATTCCGGCCAGAGCAGCGTCTATTTTCTCTAATGCGGCTTCCCGCGAATTTTTTCCATCTGGTTGCTTAGGAGGAGAAAACTCGTAAGGTGCATGACCAACAATGTCTTCTTTTTTCTTACATCCAAACATCTCCAGAGTTTTGGGATTGCATTCAATGAATTTCTCTTTTGACATGATGAAGATAGCATCGTTAGCAGCATCAAAGAGGGTACGATACCGAATTTCACTTTTCTGCAGTGCCTCCTCCGCACGTTTGTGTTCGGTAATATCAGTCACAAGTAAGTTTGCACCTAAAAATCTACCTCCTTGCATAATCGGAGAGATAATAAATGACAGATACAATTTTTTTCCATACATTGAGGTGAAAGATTTTTCACCTTGAATCTTTTTCCCTTTTAGCAGATTATCTAATTCTTGAACCAGTCCCGTCTTTCGTATCGAGGGTAATTTTCGAATATCCTTTCCTAAAGCCTTTGATTGTTCGTCATTTGGTGGTACCCCCATCAATCTCTTCATTTCGGGATTTTCATATACGATGTGCATATTTTCATCTAATCTAAGAATTCCTACAGGTGATTGTTCGAGTATTTCTTTATGAAATTTGAAAAGCGAGTAATATTTTTTCTCGTTTTCTCTCAACGTCTCTTCTGTTTTTATTCGTGAAATAATGCTTCCGATCTGAGCGGCAATAGCTTCGAGCGCATTACGAGCAAAAACGGGAACTTCGTCAAGGGTATGTGAGGCAATGTTGAGACAGCCGATAACCTTGCCTTCATAAAGCACTGGAATAATAGCAAGGGCTTGTAGCCCCTCATCTCGACGATTCGATTCGATTGAGGTCACTATTTTTTGGTGGTTTGTGTAAATTGGTTTGCCTGCCTTGATTAGCCGAGCACTGGCTGAATTTGCATCATAGTGTGAGGCAGTTTTGAGAAAATCCGAAGATAAGTTTTTCGCAAACATGAGATGTAAATCCCCGGAACTCTCATCTACAAGATAAATCCCACCGCAATCCATTTTTGAAGCGCTGATTGCCGCTTCGAGACATAGTCGTAGTGCCTCATCAAGGGAGATTACAGAATTGAGTGCTACATAGAGGTCGCGTTGGATGCGGATTAAATTTTCTACTCGGACATGTTCGCTGATGTCGCGAAAAATACCAATAGTGACAACAGGCTTGCCCTTAGCAAAGCGACAGCTAATGCTGCCTTCCAGATAGACTTTTCTTCCCTCTTTGCTGACGAATGTCGCTTCAATATGGTTAACCTTTTTTCCTGAAAGTACACGCTGAAATATTTCTCTCCAGTGTGTCTGATTATCAGGATGAATAATGTCGAATAAGGAAAGGCCGGAGATTTCTTTTCTGCTGTATCCAAGAGTTTTTCGCCAGGCACGGTTAACATACAGAAAAGACCCATCGGGTGCCACGCTCTGAATAAGGTCGTTGGCACTTTCCAGTATGTCTCGATAGTCCAATTCGACTGGACAGGTCTTTTGTCTTGAGGGTGTTTGGATTCCAGACATGTGCTGGATTCCTATTGTTGCCAATTCAGTAATTCTTTGGGCCATTTTTGTCCCCTGTCAGGTTAGGAGGTTGGATTGGTAATCTAATCGTAAATTTGCTGCCACTTCCAGGCAGGTTTTTTACCTCGATCTCTCCCCCATGATGTTTGATAATTTCATAGCTAACGTTTAACCCTACGGCCTTTTCGTGTTCAGATAAATAAGGATTGAAACGTGGCATAAATAATGAGGAAAGCTTTTTTTCCGGTATCTGACCACCGGTATTACTAATCTCGATAAAAATATTTTTATTTTTCTGATAGGTTTTGATTTTGATGTCACCTTTTTGTTTAATAATTTGAGAAAGATAGATTAAGATATTCATGAACACCTGGTTAAGTTGTCCTGGATAGCAAGTAATCGAGGGTAGGTCTCCGTATTCAGTAATAATCTTTGCTTTTTGGGTGAGCTCGTAGCGCAAAATCTGTAAGGTGTTAGCCAAAGATTTATTGAGATTGACCGACTCTAATTCTGTTCGCTGGACGTTAGAGAAATCCAAGAGCCCCTGGACAATTCTTCGAATTCTTTCTGCTCCTTCCATCGCGTCGTTAACGGCGTGCTTGATTTCGCCTATTAAAGAAATTGGAGTATCTTTATCGGTTGGAGTCTGAAATTTTTCCAAATAACTTTGTGCCAAGTTGGAGGGGTCTTGCCGTAATTTTTTGAGGAAATCATTAAAAATGGTTTCCAGATCCTGAGTATATTCTTTTATGAAGGCTAAGTTACCAGTGATGAAGCTTAGCGGATTGCAGATCTCGTGGGAAGTACTAGCGGCCAGTTGACCGATGGCGGCCGTTTTTTCTTTTTGGAAAAGAAGTAGCTCCAGCTCTTGGTTTTTTCGCTTTTGATTATACTCTTCTGTGGTTTTTTGCACTACTATGGGGAGAGCAGTGTAAGCGCTAGGCCCTTTAACCAGATAGTTGTACGCACCAATTTTTAGCGCTTCAACAGCTAATTGGATGTTGTCTTCGCCGGTAAGCATAATTGCAGGTACTTCGGTACGTCGGACGACTTCCTGAAGTACTTCCAATCCGGAAATATCTGGTAGATTGTAGTCCAGTAAGATTACTTCATAATCATCCAGATTTGTTTCGAAGACTCTCTGCCCCAGAGATAAAATGTCCAGGGCGTATTTGTCTTCCAACGCGTCCTGGACCAACAAAGCTTGGTCTTCATCATCTTCACATAAAAGAATCCGTTTTTTTTGCATTTATGGCCCTTTAATTATTTCCTCGGGATATTGATGGATGCCAAGCCAATATTGAGTAGCGGAGAGAACAGTATCGATGAATCGCATGGGGTCAGTAGGCTTGACAGTGTAGCTATTAGCACCATTCTCTGCTGCCAGACGTTTTTCTTTATCATCGGTAATAGCGGTCATCATGACTACAGGAATCCATCTAAGTTGTGGATCGCTTTTTATTACTTTCAAAGTTTCAATCCCGTTCATTATTGGCATGTCGATGTCCAAAAAGATTAATCCTGGTCTCTGAGCGTTTGCGTACTGGTTTTTTTGATAGAGAAAATCTAAAGCTTCTTTACCATCTGCAACTTCGTCGATGTGGTTTTTTATGTGAGCACTTTCGATAGCATCTCTAATGAGCATTCGGCAATCTTCGTCATCATCTACTAACAGAATGTTTACTAAGTTGTTGAGTTCCATAGGGGCCATCCTCCTCGGTTTTGCTGGATTAACAATGTTTCAAGTAGGGCTTGTGTTCAAGGGATTATTTTCTATTTACGGGTTTAATGGCTTACGATTAGGCTGCATCTTGGACGGTCATTTTGTCAAGAGTGAAGTAGAAAGTGCTTCCCTGTCCTAATTCGGATTCTACCCAAATTTCACCATTGTAAGTTTCGATAATGCTTTTAACCGTTGTCAATCCCACTCCTTTCCCGGGGATAGTTGCTATTTTGGGGTCTTTAACTCGGCGAAAGACGTGGAAGATTGTTTGTTGGTCTTCTTTTCGAATTCCCCGACCATTGTCCTTAACCCAAAATTTATGCATTCCATTGAAATTGGCATATCCTATCTCAATACGCGGATCAGCTCTTTCGCCGATGTACTTAATTGCATTGTCAATGAGATTTTGAAAAACTTGCTTGATGCGATTTTTCTCAGCGATGATAACTGGATAGTTATTTTGCAAAACAAGTTGGATGTTATGTTCTTCCAAAGCATATGAAAAGTTGTCCTGAATCTGTTGAAGTAGTTGTTTTATATCTACTGGCTCAAATTGCTGACGTCGCGTTTTGATGCGAGAAAGCTCCAAAAGTTCGGCGATAAGTTCAAGTTCCTGCTGAGCGTTTTTAGAAATTCGTCTCAGTCGATCACGTACTTCATCAGTCAATTCATTCCCGAACTTTCTTTCAATCATATTGGCTATTCCCAGGATGTTTCTGAGTGGCGCGCCGAGGTCATGTGACACGGCTCGGAGAAAGTCTTCTTTCTCTGCCATTTCTCTGCGGAGGCGCATATTGACATTTTGCAATTCGCGGGTTCGTTCCTCAACTTTTTTCTATGGGTTGATACTGATCGTAAGGTAATGCTCGTATACCGTCAAGAGGTGCGAGATTTTCTAATAGCTGGTTCAGAGGACGAAACAATTTGTAAAGCTGTAAATAACTTAAACTAAGCACCAATACAACTATTAAGAAAATGATCCCAAAGCTCACTTTTTGAGCCTGTAAAAACGCTGTCAGTAGAACTAAAGTGATTACTGTTGTGGTAATAAGGGCTAAGATTTTGCCTCGAGTACTTAACCACATAGTTATGAATTCCCATTAGCTACTTAATTGCGCCTATTTAACTTTGTTGATTAACTTGAATAGCTACGATTTCTGTTTTAATATCGGAAATATCTTCTAAAATCTTGAGAGTAAATTAAAACCTACTCTTACTTGGTCTCAGAGACATTAGATTTTGTTTTCCCATTATATAGCTCGGGGTAAAGTTTTTTAGCACACTCAGGACAAAGACTATGACTAAACACTGCATCGGAATGCTCTTGAATGTAACTTTCGACTTCGCTCCAATAACCTTTGTCATCGCGTATTTTCTTGCAAGAAGCACAGATGGGTACTAATCCCTGAAGTCGCTTCACATGGGCTAATGCTTCTTGCAATTCCTGAATTTGTTTTGCGAGCTGTTGTTCTAGAGTCACTATACGTTCGCCAGCCTTTATCCTAACGTAGAGTTCTTCTCGGTCGAAAGGTTTAGTTACATAATCATCTGCCCCTGCATTCATTCCCTCGATAATGTCTTTTTTTCTGCCCTTTGCTGTTAACAAGATAATGTAAACATAATCTGATTTGTTGGCAGCGCGAATTTTTCTGCACAGGGTCAGTCCGTCCATTTGGGGCATCATCCAATCAGAAATAACCATTTGTAGTTTATTCTCGATGAACATTTTCCAGGCTTCCAGACCATCTTTGGCAACTAATACCTCATGTCCCCACATTTCAATATTTTTTTGTAAGACGCGCCGAGAAACCAAATCATCTTCTGCAATAAGTATTCGCATTTGTTATTCCTTCACTTCGTAAAGTGGAAATAATTTTCCTCCCCAAGAACTTGAAAATAGTCAACTCAGATTCAGAAAACTCTGCTAAAGTCAATGACTGTTTGTTCACCGATGAGATTCAGTATTTCAGCCGTTCTACCAACTTCCTGAAATTCATGGTCAAAACACACAATACCCCCCTTACCTTTTCTTCTCCTATCTGGCTGTTGGGAACAGTCACATGGGGGCATGAAACAGAGAAATAAAACATGATGCGGGGGAAATAATCTCATCCCTTACCCATTACATTTCACTCTTTACTTTTCACGCATCAAATTTCATGTTTTATTAAAATACTTACTTGCATATTCTCGAAACCGGTTAATTTCATTTTCCAATTTAGTAAGCTGTGCTCTGGCGCCTGCTAAATCAGAAGTCAGTCCCATGTTTTCAATTCGAAGGGCGATATCCGCTATTTTTTGGATTCCCAAAGTGCCTGCGGCACCTTTAATACTGTGAGCCAGTCGTTCCACTTTATTTGTATCACCCTCTTTTACTGCAGCAATAAGTTCCTTTAGTTGCTCTGGAGCGTATTTCAAGAACTCATGAACCATTTCTTTAAAAAATTCCATGTCGTCGGCGAATCGGGGGAGTGCTGCTTCCAGATCGATCATTGGTTCCCCTGTCAGGGAACTTTCTTTGTGATTTTCCTCTTGGGGAGTTTCCTTTTGTTGATCTTTGGAATTTGTCCATTTGTCAATAGTATCAATTACATCCTGAGGCTGTATTGGTTTGGGAATGTAATCGTCCATACCGGCTTCGAGGCATCGTTCCTTATCCCCTTTCATGGCATGAGCAGTCATGGCGATGATGGGGACATGCTTTCCAGATTCCTTTTCAATTTCTCGGATTACCTTAGTAGCTTTTAAGCCATCCATCTCGGGCATCTGAACATCCATGAACACCAGATCGTAGGTAGAATTTTTAACTGCTTCAACAGCTTCTTGCCCATTGGACACTACATCAACTTGATAGCCGCTCTTTTCTAAAATACGGGAGGCCACTTTTTGATTTACTACATTATCTTCAGCCAGTAAGATGCGTAGTTTTCGTTTTCTTTTTTCTTTAAGAGAATGTTTGGTTACCAAACTTGCGACAGGCTTCGATCGTTCAGGAGTAGTTGCCTTACTCATTATCTCTACCAGGGCATCATAAAGTCGAGATTGGCGAATGGGTTTGGTTAGGTACGCAGCAAAGCCAATTTCCTTGCATCTTTCGGCATCTCCACGCAGACCAATGGAGGTCATCATTACCATTACGGTATCCGAGATAGTGGGATCAGCTTTGATAGCGCGACCTAACATCTCGCCGTCCATTTCGGGCATCTGCATGTCGATAATTGCCAGAGAAAAGGGCTTGCCTTCTTTTTTTGCCTGGCGCAGAGTTCTCAAAGCACTTTCGCCATCGGCTACCCCGCTTGGTCGACATCCCCAGGAGCTGAGTTGAGTCTGAAGTATTTTGCGATTGGTTTCGTTATCATCTACTACCAGAATTCGTAGACCGCGGATGTTTGCTGGGATAGTGACATCAACTTGTGCAGCGCTTTCTGGCTGTTTTTCCAACACGACTGTGAACCAAAATGTACTACCCTTGTCTTCTTCACTTTCTACCCCGATTTGGCCACCCATTAACTCGGCAAGCTGTTTGGAAATAGTTAATCCCAGGCCTGTACCGCCAAACTTGCGAGTTGTAGAACCATCCGCCTGGGTGAAACTATCGAAAATTGCTTTCTGTCGATCTTTAGGGATGCCTATTCCTGTGTCACTTATGGAAAAACGCACTGTAACATGAGTATCGGTTTCACTTTCCAGAGTAGCTCGGATGACCACCTCCCCTTTTTCGGTAAACTTGATTGCATTTGCCACCAGATTGGTGAGGATTTGACGTAACCGCCCCGGATCGCCACGCACCAGCGATGGTACTTCATGATGTACCAGACAGGCCATCTCAAGTCCCTTGTCGTGTGCTCGTTGAGCTAGTAACTCAGCAACCTCTTCAACTACAATCCGCAGGTCAAAGTCAATGTTTTCCAGCTCTAATTTGCCCGCTTCAATTTTGGAGAAGTCAAGAATGTCGTTTATCAAAGTTAACAGGGTATTGGCAGACGATTTTACTGTTTCTGCGTATTCTCGTTGCTCTTGGGTAAGATCGGTCATCAGTAACAAATCTGTCATACCGATTACCCCGTTCATCGGTGTACGGATTTCATGAGACATATTGGCCAGGAATTCACTTTTGGCCCGGTTAGCAGCCTCGGCAGCCTCTTTTGCCTTTTGAAGTGCCTCTTCTGCCATTTTACGCTCGGTGATGTCCTTGTCTACTCCCCGGTACCCAATAAGCTCGCCTTTATCATCAAGGATTGGAACTCCGTTAGTTAACAGGCAAACAAGCCTTCCCTCTTTGCTGAGATTCCAGTTTTCCAAATCGCGGATTGGGCGTTTTTGTTTAGCAATCTCGTTAAAAATAGTACTAATTTTTTCTCTTTCATCAGGGGGCATAAAATCAAACGGAGTTTTGCCTATTATCTCTTCAGCAGTATAACCCAGCAGCTTTTCCACGTTTCCCAGACAATAAGTGTACACTCCATTTTTGTCCATTTCCCATATCCAGTCAGACATGCTCTCGGCAATATCTCTGAAGCGCATTTCTGATTCTTTCAGAGCTTCCTGAATTCGCTTGTACTCTGTAATATCTCTGTGATTCGCCATGGTAGCGACAGTATTCCCTTCTTCATCTAACACTCTGGACGCAGAAATCATGACCGGAAACAGTTCTCCATTTTTTCGTTTGCCAACAAGTTCTCCTGCCCAACTTCCTTTCATGGTTGCACCGACTGCTTCCTCCAACTTCGACTTTTGGTCATCTGCATAAATGAAGAAAATCTCCTTTCCTATTAGTTCTTCTTTTGAATAGCCGAACATTTTCACGAATGCCTCATTCGCATAAGTAACCTTTCCCTCCAGATCGGCCACAACAATGCCATCATTTGAACTCTCGACAGCTTGCGAAAATAATCTTAATTCTCCATTTGTCTTAACCAGTTCAGCTGTCCTCTCCTCTACCATCTTTTCTAAGTTCTCGGAGTAATTTCTGATTTTTTCTTCTGATTTCTTAAGCTGCTGATTTTTCTTTTGAAGTTCTTCCATTCCTGCTTTGAGCTGTTGATCGCGCTCTCGAAGAGATTGAGCCATGGAGTTGAATATCTCTGCCAGCCGGCCGATTTCGTCATTACGCTCAATGGGAACCGATTGTGTCAGGTCGCCATCAGCAATCTTGTTAGCCATGGCAGCCATATGGGCAAGGGGTCTGGAGATACTTCGGGATAGGGAAAAAGCTAATAATGTACCTGTGCTTAACGCCAGGATCAGAAATATTAAGACAATAAAACTCGAATTTTTAAATGCCATACTGGATTTGTAGAACGTCTCTTTTACCCATTTGTCACTTTGAACGCTGATATGGTGGACAAGGGCTTCGATTTCACTGGCGGCATCGGAATACACTCCCCGTAACCGTTCGATGCCAGCATCAAGTACCACCAGTTTAATGAAAGTGTCGTAGTAGTTCTGTACCATCAGGTTTAATTCGGCTTTAGCAATTGGACCCAATTCCGAATGGTTAACATCTCTTTTAAACAGTGGAATGTTTTTTTTCATTTCCTCAATGGAAGCAAGCTCTCCATATTGCTGGTAATTTATTTCCAGGTTCTGAAGTGTCAGTAGGTCTATCATGATTTTTTTCTGCCCACTTCCCATAACGCGCTGTTTCAGGTCGTTTACTTGCTTGCGAAATGCAGCAATAACTCCGGTTTTATTATTCCCCTTTTGACGTATCTTTTGAGCTACTGCCAGGAAACCATTCTGGTATTCAGTAGCAAATGCAGCAATGCGACGGACAATTTTTTTGTTTTCTTGGTTCGGCATCAGAATCGCCAGACGTTGGCACCCATGCTTGATGGCGTTAATATGTTTTCTCAATTGGGTTACTCGGTGTTCGTCAACGTAAAGCAGAAAGTTCTTCTCTGCCTTTCGAGCTTCCAGTAAATTGCTTTTAATATAGTCGACTTCCTTCTGCAGATTGCTGTTTCTATACATCAGTTGTTCGGTTTTTTCCCTCATCTGATACAGACTATAGACACCTATACCACCTATGCAGATAGCCAGTAACAGAAGAACGCCACAGTGGATGAGCAGCCTTCTAAAAATAGTCATAGTGTGCTCCTATATATTCAAGTAAAATTCTGATAAATCTAGAATTACTCTTTTAATTCGGGTTAAAACCTCGAGGTGCTGTTTCCTCGTGCTGTGGTTGGATGATAAGCTTACCAAACATTTCTGTTCTGAACCAACTCTGGTCGTATAAATCTGGTGACCAACTGATTTTACTATCCCTATTTCTTCCGTTGTCGTCATCATTAATCATCACGTTAAAGCCTACTGTTACTCCGAATTGAAGAGGCGTCGAGACAAAAACCCCTTTAGGGATCTTCAACTCTGCAGTGTAACCAGTGGCGTTTTCCTGAATTGCTGCTACGATTCCCAGAGATTCCCATAATCCGGGGAGTATCATCAGCTGATTGCCAAATAATCCGACTCCTCCCAAGTGTACCTTGTTCTGGCGATCCATTGACAGCCGAATTTGTCCGTCATTTTTATCATAATTATTTCTACGACTGTTATAACCATAAGGTGGCGTATTCTGTGACTGGCGTACTGTCGGGTTTCCATCGAAGTAGATTTCTACTGAGTCATCTTGATGTCCGTCACCGAATTTTTCTTCGCCAAATACTAAAACATCGTCATTTACAGATACAGCGATATAGAATGTGTCTTGATGAACAAAACAGCGGAAGTTGGCTGAGAGATCTTTATCTCC
>MZGM01000094.1 GCA_002085035.1 Candidatus Zhuqueibacterota bacterium 4484_219 | reverse complement strand
TGATTCGTTTTGGTGCACGGCCCGGTACCAAACGAACATTCAACTGCGGATTATCACAAATGACCGTATTGGCTCCTACCAAAACAGCATCGTACTGAGCACGAAGACGATGCACCATTCGACGCGACTGTTCAGAGGTAATCCACTTGGAGTTACCGTTGCAAGTAGCGATTTTACCGTCCAGAGACTGCGCAATTTTCAATACCACAAAAGGGAACCCAGTGGAGATGTATTTACAATAAACCTCATTCAGTCGTAATCCCTCTTCTTCGCCTACTCCAACAGTTACTTGAATTCCTGCTTGGCGTAATTTTTCTATGCCTTTCCCATTAACCAAAGGATTAGGGTCTATTGTGCTAATCACCACGCGACGAACACCCGAGGAGATAATTCGATCTACACAAGGTGGAGTTTTACCGTAATGAGCACATGGTTCTAAATTCACATATAGGGTAGCACCTTTAGCATCTCTACCAGCTTTGTCAAGCGCAAAAATTTCAGCATGAGGTCCACCAAATCGGCGATGATAACCAGTAGCAACAATCTGCCCATCTTTCACCACCACTGCCCCAACCAGCGGATTTGGAGAGGTAAATCCTGCTCCTTTCTTGGCCAGTTGGAAAGTTTTCCGAATGTAACTGAGATCATCTACCTGTGTTGTCAAGGTCACAAACCACAATAATTTTTGTCCAAGTAGAGATAGAATAAAGCCCCAAGGGGACACCTTCGGGGCCGTAGTGTAGTTTTAGTATCTTCTCCTATCCGGACTGTCACCGTCGGCTCCGGGATTTCACCGGATCTGTTCTGTTGCCACAACAGAACTCGCGGGCTTTCACCGCCGGTGAGGGCTTGCACCTCGCCCCGAAGATACTATGTTCGAGTGTAATATAAAAATATTTTCCCAACATGTCAAGCAATTTCTCGAGATGGAAATATTCCATATTTAAAGGATAAATTCCCCCCTATCATCAGTTTTGAAGGTAGTAAACGGTGGTACAGACTCGGGATCAAGGTCAACACGATAATGAAAGTAATCCCATATTTCTTTTTCCAGTTTGTAATTCAATAACATAAGAGGAATATCCACTGGACATGCATCCTCGCAGGCACCACAACCAGCACAACGTCCTGCCAAATGAAAAGCCCGAATAATGTTCCAGGCAAAATTTCCCCGCAAATGCGAAGAAGTTTCGATCCATTGGGGCTGGTTTTTTTCGACAATACAACGAGTGCAATAGCAAAGAGGACAGGCCTGCCGGCAGGCATAGCATCTGATACACTTCTCGAACTGACTTTGCCAGAATTCCCACCTTTCCTCAACGCTCATCGTTTCGTACTTTTCCAATAACCCACTGAAATCTCTCGGCTTTTGATCCTCTACAGGGCTCCCCACCAGAAAGTCATAAAATGTGGGATTTGCCACATCACAATATTGACATCTGAGCTGTAATTGACCATCATCAGCCACAACACCTTCGCAAGTTACAGCAACAATCCTGACTTGTTCCCGCATAAGCTGTGACTCTCGAATTAGCCCCACCAGCGCCTTCGCGTCACATCCTTTAACCACAATACCCACAACACCTTCATCACGAACCGCGGGGAATTTTAAATAAGTCACCAGATTATTACTGCAGGTAGAATCAAAAATTAGCTCGTCTGCTTCTTCTGGTGTTCGGACAAAAATCGGACGCGCTTTCCCGTTGCAAGTTCCTTTCCCATAGCCAATAAACACAGCTATTTCGCCTTTACTCAAAAGTTCCTTAGCTATTTCACGAATCTTCAGCGTACGTTCATCATTCATAGACTGATCTCCTGATAAGCACGGTAAGGACCCAAGGCTCGCACTCTGTTAGTGAAATCCTCTATTACACTTACCCACTTGCCACCTTCAGCCGCTGAAATCCAGGAAAACTGTATTCGGGCTAAGTCAATTCCTACAAACTCCAGTAGTTTGCGAAAAATAGCAAACTTGCGTCGAGCGTGGTAATTGCCTTCACCATAATGACAGTCGCCTGGGTGACAGCCAGAAATCAATACTCCATCTGCGCCGCGTTCAAAGGCTTTGAGAACAAAAAGCGGATCCATACGGCCTGTGCAAGGGATTCTAATCACCCGAACATTAGGCTGATATTGCATCCGACTAGTACCTGCCAGATCAGCACCAGCATACGTACACCAGTTACAAATGAAGGCTACAATATGGGGTTCAAATCCTTGATCAGCCTCACTCATTACCAAACCTCGTGGTTAGAAAACAGTTCCATTAATTTCTAATCTTTTCTTCACTGCTGAATTACTGACATCCGTTCAATTACCGAATTGATCTCGGCATAGATCTGCTCGTCAGTAAAACCTTCTAGATCAATAGAATTAGAAAAGCACACCGACACGCATGTGCCACAACCGGTACAGACAGAGGGATTAACCTCTGAGACCTTGCGTAACACCTCTCCGGCTCTATTCTTAATCTCCTTCTCGGTAATCGCTTTTGCAGGACAAGCCCGAAGACAGTAGAAACAACCGATGCAAGTCGCTTCATTGACTTTGGCTACCAGAGGCTCACGTTCTAATTCTGGCTTTGACAACAAAATTAAAGCCTTAGAAGCTGCTGCTGAAGCCTGAGCTACCGACTCTGGAATATCCTTTGGACTATGGCATGCACCAGCAAGAAAAATACCGGCAGTAGAACTTTCTACTGGTCGTAGCTTCGGGTGAGCTTCGGTGACGAAATTGTATTCGTCATAAGAAATCCCCAGGTTCTGAAATAACTTCTCAATATTTGGCTGCGGTACAATAGCAGTTGCCAAAACCACTAAATCAGCTTCCACTTCTACCGCAACACCACTTAAAGTATCGGCCCCCTTTACTATTAAATGACCATCTTGCTCATAGATTTTCGATACTCGTCCCCGCAGGTACACAAGCCCATCTTCTTCTACTGCTCGACGCCAAAATTCATCAAACCTTTTACCACTGGTTCGCACATCCATATAAAAAACGTAAGCATTACCATCGGGAACCTTGTGTTTGTAAAGCATGCCGTGTTTAGCGATGTAAGTACAGCAAATCTTTGAACAGTAAGTGATGCCTTTAGCATTGTGTCGCGAACCGACGCAGCTAATAAACACCACGTTCTTGGGCTCCTTTCCATCCGAGGGACGAAGAATCTTTCCCCCTGTGGGACCGGTAGCAGAAAGCAATCGCTCGAATTGTAAACCATCGATGACATCAGGGTACTTGCCATATCCATATTCTCCGTACCCTTCGAGCTTATCATTCGGCTGATCCATGCTGATATTGTAAAGATCATATCCGGTAGCAACTACAATAGCACCAACTTCTTCATTTACCAGTTCATCTTGTTGATCAAAATCGATAGCTTTTGTTCCACAAACCTTTTCACAAACGCCACATTTGCCAGTCTTGAAATGAATACAATGGTCACGATCAATCACGGGTTTATTAGGAATCGCTTGAGGGAAAGGAATGTAAATAGCCGAGCGATTGCTCAAACCACGATCAAACTCATTAGGAATTTTACGAGAAGGACACTTTTGGGTACAAAGTCCACATCCGTTGCACAATTCCATATTAACCGAACGTGCTTTCTTCCGAACAGTCACCTTAAAATTGCCCACAAATCCGCTCACATTTTCTACTTCAGAATAGGTGTACAATTTGATATTAGGATGTTGAGCTACTTCTACCATCTTGGGTGTTAGAATGCACTGAGAGCAGTCGAGAGTAGGAAAGGTTTCGGAGAGTTGCGCCATGTGCCCCCCAATACTGGGTTCTTTTTCCACCAATACCACTTCAATTCCACCATTAGCCATGTCCAGTGCTGCCTGAATACCTGCAATGCCGCCACCAATAACCAGTGCTCGTTTCGTAACCGAAACCCGCACTGGCTCAAGAGGATGATTCCGACGCACTTTCTCTACCATAATACGAACCAAATCGATAGCTTTCTGAGTAGCTTTTTCATGATCATCGTGTACCCAGGAACAATGTTCACGAATATTGGCCATTTCGCAAAGATAAGGATTCAACCCTGCCTGTTGAGCAGCTTTGCGAAAAGTAGTCTCATGCATATGAGGTGAACAAGCAGCTACTACTACACCATTAAGATTATGCTCAGCAATTGCACTCTTAATCAGATCCTGTCCGGGATCAGAACACATGTACTTGTAATCGGTAGCATAGGTTACTCCAGGAAGACTAGCAGAGATTTTAGCCACCCGTTCACAATCCACTACGCTTGCAATGTTTTCACCACAATGACAAACAAAAACGCCAATTCTGGCCATAGTTGGTGTTCCTTTGTTTAGTTTAACCCTGGAAGCCAATCCTGTTTAAGAAGGTTAGCTTTTTTTACTTCCAATACCTTTTTCTTCCAGCAACTTCCAGGGGTTAACGATCAATTTGTCTAATCCCAATTCCTTACCTGACAATCCAAAGGCCAATCCCATTAACTGGGTGTAATAGAAGATAGGCAATTCAAGATTTTCGGCAAATTTTTTCTCGATACTTTTTTGGCGTAGATCGAGGTTGGAATGACATAGTGGGCAAGCAACAGCTATGCAATCCGCCCCATGTGTTTTGGCCATTTTTAGAATGTCATGCGACAGTTTTTGTACTACATCGGTGCGAGAAAGAGCAAGACTGGCACCACAGCATTCGGTTTTGTAGGGCCAATCGACCATTGTTGCCCCACAGGTTTGTAAAATGTCATCCATGGAGGTTGGCCATTCCGGGTCGTCAAAGGCTACTGCCTCGGGTGGACGAGTTAACAAGCAACCGTAATAGGCAGCCACATTAAGACCCTTGAGCGGATGGGTTACCTTCTCTTTAATAGCTTCCAATCCTATCTGATTACGGAAAACATCCAGAAGATGAAATACCTGAACATTGTTCCCAAAATCCAGACCAGCAACTTTTTCTACTTTCTTTTTAATTTCATCGCTGTGATGGAGCTCAAATAGAGCACGACGTAAGTTGTTGTAACAGGATGCACACTGAACCCCTATTTGTTCGTTTACAAGCTCCGCTTTATTGAAATTCGCTACGGCCAAGGCATAAGAAAGTATCGAATCTCGTTGATGAGTTGGAGAAGCTCCGCAGCAAACCCAGTTCGGGATTTCCACCAACTCGATCCCCAACAGAGGTGCAACTGCCCTGGTAGAAATATCAAATTCAACCGCTGTGGAATGTAAACTACAACCGGGATAGTAGGCAAATCGCATGACTATTCATCCTTTTGACAATTATGGACTCAGCATTATTGCTTACCCGTTGTCTCTTCAATCTTCTCTTCTGCTTCTGCGCGAGCAAAGATTTGTTTAAGCTGTTTTAGATTATCTGTGAAAGTTGGTAACAGCTTCAACTTGCCTTTTCTCAGCATAACTGGTCCCAGCAAGACATCTTTAAAAAAATGTCCTGACAAAAGATTGAACTTGCCAATCAAAAGCAATTCAAATTGGCGACCAAAGGATTTAATATTTTTCATAAATAATTTCTGCAACAGAGTAGTTTCCCTTTCCGGCACTGCAATCTTTTTTATTGCTGCGTATTGGCGCACAGCATCCATTACTTTAGCCAAATCGACCTCTTTAGGACAACGAGTAGTGCAAGTAATGCAAGAAGCACATAGCCAGGGTGTACGAGCAGTTAATACCTCTTCTTCCCGTCCCAATTGAATCATTCGTATTATTTGATTAGGGGAAACATCCATAAAAGAAATAATAGGGCATCCTGCCGAGCATTCTCCGCACTGATAACACAACGACAAGTTTTCCTGCGAAAGTGCTTCAATTTTTTGGCGAAAGTGATTTTGCTGAGAGAGATCTTTAATGATCCATTTCATGTTAGAATTCCTATCAAAATTTATTTCAAGGGGATTAATTTAACAAAAAACTACAAAATTTGCAACTGCTTTTTTG
>MZGM01000093.1 GCA_002085035.1 Candidatus Zhuqueibacterota bacterium 4484_219 | reverse complement strand
CATTAAGCCATTGGTTGTCAACGGCTTTAAAGTAGCAGTTACTGGAACCCCTCCGATAGAAGTAGTTAATATTGCCCCATTCGGGAAATATTTCTCCACAAAACGATTTAGATAATAAAGTGGTGAATGTTGACGGGCATATTCACCAGAAACACCTAAACCAATATTGGCTATCCCTTCACCCTTAGGAAATACCCAGGCATAGCCTCCGGGAGCTATTTGGCGAGAGAAATAAAAATCACAATAATGTGAATCAACCTCTACATTAACCATAGTAACCTGCACACAGGTTTCAAGGTCTACAAGCTTCAATTGGGTATTAATACCAGCCCAACGACCGACACGCGACTCAACCCCATCGGCTCCGATCACTATTTTAGCACGTATTGAATAGCGTTTCCCAAGATTCTGTACAGTAACTCCTGCCACGTAATCATCTTCAAACAGTAAACCGTCCACATAAGCTTTAGTACGAATCTCAGTTCCAGCACGAGCAGCTTTTTCAGCCAGATAATTATCGAAAATCTTACGGTTAAGAACGTAGCCAAATTTTTGGTCCTGCAGGCGGACTCTCATACCGTTAGGAGCAATCAAATTGACGCCTTCGATTTTAGTGTAAATCCATTCTGGTTTAGGTTCCACAACCAATCGGAGCCCAGCATCACCCACACCCTCAGCACACCGTACCGGGACACCGATATCACGATCTTTTTCCAGCAGAAGTACCTTAGCACCACCTTGAGCCGCATGGCAAGCAGCCACAGAACCGGCCGGCCCAGCCCCCACCACTATTACATCATAAGCTTCTCTCATGACACATACTCCAGAGTCTCAATCGGACACACGTAAACACAGTTTTGGCATTCGGTGCATTTTTCTTCATCAATAATTAAAACTGATTCTCGCAACTCGATGGCATCAGTAGGACATACTGAAACACAAACTCCACAAAAATCACAGCTGTCATCTTTAACCCGAATCATAAAACCTCCGACTATGATATTGCGGATAGGGTTGGATAATCTAAATTAAAACGTACTTGATAATACCACTTGGAAAGAAAATAAACCCCAAAAATCAAAAGAAAATACAGAGGGAAATAGATTGCTATAACCAGGGAAAGAAACAAAATTGATAACCGCGTTGATTGAATCACAGTAGTCAAATCTTGTTTCCAATAGGCCCTAATAAACAACGGTAAGGCAAAAAGGGCAGGTAATAAGATAACAATGTCACGCAATATTATGGCTAAAATTAAAGATGAGATTTCAAAAATCAAGGCATAGCTTAACGTAATCTTAGTCCCGTATCTCACTGCAAAAGTAACCTTACCTGTGCTGCGATCTCCCTGAGCATCGGTGACGGTAGTTAAAAAATACACTGATCCAATAGCGAAAATATATGGCAAAGCCTGAACAAACATACTCGGTTTTACAGCAATATTTTCAATTAACATTTTCCAGTTTAGGTTGTTAGAAAGGTACATCTGAAGCAACCATCCTGAGAGAAATGTCAAAAATCCTCCGCTGAGATTGACTACTAAACCGCACAAGGGACGATCTTTCCACAAGAAAGGCGGTGAGCTGTACAATATTCCGGTAATTAATAATGCCACCACAAAACACAACCCAAGTAACCAGTGAGTCACGAATCCAGTCACCAGAGCTAAACTTCCAAGCAGAATTGCTTCAATAATCGCTTCTGTTTGCCCAACGTAGCCGTTAGCAATCAAAAACAGTTTATTATTCTTTTGGTCTGATTTTACATCCGTCAATTGATTAATAATGAACACCGCACCCATCAAAGAAGTATAGGCGAAAAGAATAATAAAGAAGGTTACTGGCGATTTAGACAAACTGTTTACTTGCTGCCACAAAATAAGATTTCCACTCCCACCAGAGTTTATCCTAATACCACAAATATATCCCGCTAAAAAGACAGTCCATACCGGATAAAATAGCACGGGACGCATGAGAAAAATGTAATCCAGGAGCTTAATTTTTTTCCGCATCAGGTAAAACCTTTTAGCTACAGGTCAGTTTGGACTTCTGGTTAAAGTTCTACAGTTTTCACTTCTTTCTCAATGTCCAATTTTTCAACTTTTTCATCGATAGGGATAGGATACTCACCATTGAAACACGCGGTGCAATAACCACGTCCTTCATTCGGTACCGAAGCCAACAGTCCTTCCAAAGAAAGATAACCTAAACTGTCTACCTCCAGGTAGCGACGGATTTGCTCCACTGAGTTATGGGATGCAATGACCTCATCTTTAGTAGGAAAATCCATCCCATAAAAACAAGGGAAGCGAATTGGTGGGGAGGACACACGGATATGCACCTCTTTGGCTCCTGCTTTGCGAAGCATGCGGGTAAGATGTTTAAGAGTAGTCCCTCGCACAATAGAATCTTCCACAATCACTATCCGACGTCCCTTTAGGACACCTTCCACGGGGTTGAATTTGACCCGCACGTTAAAATCACGAATGCTCTGGATTGGTTGGATAAAAGTTCGACCTATGTAGTGGTTACGAATCAAGCCGATATCGAATTTAATATTAGAGCGCCGAGAATAGCCGATAGCAGCGGTATTGCTGGAGTCTGGCACACTAATGACGATATCAGCATCGGCCGGATGTTCCAGAGCCAAATTTTTACCCATCTTACGCCGAGCTTTGTCGACACACTCACCACAAACACGGCTATCGGGTCGAGAAAAATAGACAAGCTCAAAAATACAATGCGCAGGTTGAACAACTTCGCCAATACGATAAGAGGTTAGACCCTCATTATTAATAGCCAAGAATTCTCCGGGTTCAACATCTCTCAAATATTTAGCACCAAGCAAGTCCATTGCGCACGATTCAGATGCAGCAATCCAGGCGTCCCCTAAACGTCCCAGTGATAATGGCCGAACTCCATGAGGATCACGGGCTATTATCAATTTGTTAAGGGTAATAAATACCAAAGAATAAGCACCGCGTACCTGGGAAAGTGCGTCCAATAGTCGTTGTTCTATGGTTGGCGCTGGCGATCGAGCCGTCAGATGTAAAATAACTTCGCTGTCGCTTGTGGTTTGGAAGATTGAACCCTTGGCTTCCAGTTGACGCCGTATCTGACGATAATTTACCAAATTGCCGTTATGGGCAATCCCCAAAGGCCCCTCTTTACACCTCACCAGTAGCGGTTGAACATTCATTGGCTGAGAAGCACCAGCAGTAGAGTAGCGATTATGGCCAATAGCAATGTTCCCCTTTAAACGCTTGAGTTTTTGAACATCTGCAAAAACGTCATTGACCAACCCCATACCTGCTACGCGGTACACATTTTCTCCATCAGATGAAACAATGCCAGCACTTTCCTGCCCCCGATGTTGTAAGGCATACAAACTCAGATAGGCCAACTGAGCCGCTTCTGAATGGCCATAAATACCAACAATACCACAGTTTTCGCGAGGTTTGTCATCGATAATCATAATGTCGTACATTCTCAATACCAAAAATTCAGAAATAGCAATTCTCGGATATTAATTACCATCTTACCGTTTCAGTCATCAAGAAAACACCTACTGCCACCCCTACTATGTCGGCAATCAGATCACGATAACTGGGAATACCACCGGGACGATACAGGTCCCAGATTTCCTTTGTAATCCCGGCGCTAATAGAAATTCCACACCCCAGCATTACCGCATTCGGCTTGGGGTTGTGAAAATCATAACGGGCAATATTGTAACTTAATCCAACAATCAAGGCACTGGCCATCAAGTGTTTGAATTTATCCTCTCCGAACCAAGAATCAGCCGTTGATTTTGGAGAAAGCAAACGTTGCTGAAACTCAGTTTTAGCACTCTTCTCGCCCGCCATGCCAATTTGAACGTACACAAGACTCCACAATGCAAGCAAGAGAAAAAAGTATTTGAACAAAAACATCTTACCGCTTCCAAACCAACTTACTTTTTACTTCTAACATCCAAATGCCTTTACTCAAATCAGGACTAACATCGAAGTTAGCAAGATGGGCATCAACATAAGCGTCGCCCATACTTAATAACACAACCCCTGCCAGCCACCAGATGGAAAGATTGCGGTTGTTGCGACAAAAATCCCGATCCCAGGCATTGGCTACCTTCTTGGTTTGATGATCCCAGTACAGTGCATTGACTATCAGTCCGGTTTCGGTTACGAAAAGCAGTCCTGCTTTGAGCCATTTACCATTGTAGAGCTGGCCTCCGCCGGGGAAAAGTAGCGAGCGCAGCATTGCACCAGTGGGACTTTTCGCCTTCTTAATTTGAACAGAATCACTTATTCCACCTTGGTTAATCTTTTGAGCCGCGCAAGTCTTGATATTAATTATTCCATTCAAAAAAAATTGAGCTGTCAATATAAAAATAATAAATTTACTCCATTTTTTCAATCTTTCTTTTTCCCATCTGTCAATCAGGTTCATGATTACGAAAGCCCTATTGGCCAAGTCTAAATAACTGCCTATATTAATCAATCACAGCGATGCATTCGATTTCAACCTTAACATCCTTAGGCAAACGCGAAACTTCCACGGTTGAGCGTGCCGGGCATTGGGCAGCGAAATATTCTGCATAGACCTCATTCATCGCCGCAAAGTCGTTCATATCCGCAAGAAATACTGTGGTTTTGACCACGTTGCCAAGATCAGCGCCAACACTTTTTAAAATGGTGCGCAGATTTTCCAACACTTGCCTTGTTTGAGCACGGATATCCCCCTTCACCACTTCACCAACTTCTGGATCGATGGCAATCTGACCAGCGGTAAAAATCAATCTCCCAGAAGCAACAACCCCTTGACTGTACGGGCCAATGGCTCTGGGAGCTGCTTCGGTAGCAAGTATTTTCTTTTCCATGATTCACTGGTTATTTGATTTTCGATTTTGGTCGATTTCTGGCTCGAGTATCAAGCGCACCGCAGGGAACTCTCTGGAGCCCAATCTTCTCCGGTTTGAAAAACCCCTTCCTTTCATCCATCAATACTGCCTAAAATAGTACTTCATGAAAGTTTGAACAAATAGTTGATCTTTTGGGAAATTACTATTCTGAAGTGTTTGCACCAGGTCGTTCAAAGTATAGTGGCTAAGGAAATGGAGGTCGTCTTGGGACAAATGCTGAGAATTCTCATCTTCAAGAATTAACACCAGGCGATCTAATGGAATTCTCTTGAATGCTTCGATTAATTCAGCATCATACTCCAAATCAGCGCCTTGTTCCAAAATTTGAACTACTTTCTCAAACTTCATTCGATCGGCGTAATGCCGTTTAGAAGTGAGAGCATCAAATAAGTCGGCAATCGCCAAGATCCGCCCTCCTACGGGGATAGCATCTCCTTTGAGACCCTCCGGATAGCCGCTACCATTCATTTTTTCATGGTGAGAGGAGGCGATCTGGGGAACCTGGCGAAATTTCCAAGAGAAATGGATCTTCTTCAGAATTGCTCGGGTGTAGACCACGTGACTCTTAATGTGTTCGTACTCACTGGGAGTAAGCTTGCTTTTTTTAGTCAAGATGCTTTCTCGTACTCCAATCTTGCCAATATCATGTAGTAAAGCAGCAGTACGAAGTATTTCTCGTTCTTCTATCGAAAAATTAGCCAACTTGGCAATTTCATCAGCATAGAGCATGATACGTCGGGAATGGCCTGCGGTAAGAGGATCCCGTGCATCAATAGTGGAGGCTAACGTTTCAATCAAACTGTTAAAAGTTTTCCGTTGCTCCTCATAAAGTTGAGCATTTTCAATCTGACTTGCTGCAATCGTCGAGATCAACAACAGCATTTCCACATCATCATCGGTAAAAGCCCCATCCAACTTGTTTAATACTTGAAATACCCCTACAACCTCCCCCAATTTGTTGCGCATGGGAACGCACAAAATATTTCGAGTACGATACCCGGTTTTTCTATCAATTTCGGGATTGAAACGTGGATCCTGA
>MZGM01000092.1 GCA_002085035.1 Candidatus Zhuqueibacterota bacterium 4484_219 | reverse complement strand
AGCAAGAAAATTTTTACAGCTTCTGTTTGCATTAGGGGGTACTACTATTTTGAGTCTCGACCAAACAATCTCCAGATTGAATTTTTTGGACATCTTTAAGAAGTAGAGGAATTTCAAAATTAATCCGAAACCATTTACCATATTCAGATTCAGCCCAAATTTTCCCACCATGATGTTCAATAATACACTGGGTATTGTAAAGGCCCAACCCGGCACCACGAGAACACTGCGATTCCTGAAAATCTAAACGAGTAAATTTTCCGAAAATCTTTAATAGCTCTTCTTTAGGTACACCTATACCTGTGTTAGTAATCGAAACCCTACAGAATCCATCTCTATCTGTCACAACAACTTCTACCTTGCCGTTTTCCTCGCCGTATTTCACAGCATTTGACAAAATATTCACTAAAACAATCTTTAAAAGTTCTTCATCAGCATTTACATACATTTGTTCAGTGGAACTTTCCACCGTCACGGCCATGTTGCGCTTGACAAATTGCTCACGCATCTGTTCTATTGTCGGTAATAACACATCATGAATCAATTCAAGCGTCTTGGGCTTTATCTTCAATTCACCTTGTTCAATTTTAGCTAAGTCTAAATAATTCTGAATCATATCGATTAGCCCTTTAGTAGAACGCATGATTACCTTTATCGCTTTGGACTGTTCCTCATTTAGCGAGCCCAATAAGTTTTCATCCAAAAGTTCAGCAAAGCCTAAAATCGAAATCAATGGGCTTCTAAGTTCATGAGAAACAAAACCTAACATATTCAAATATTGTGCGTTCATTTTCTTGAGCTTCTCATTAGCCCGTTTTAGTTCCTCGGTAGTTTGAATTAGTTCTTGATTATTCTGCTCTAAGGCATGAAATATTTCAGCATTTTCTTTCAACAAAATTGCTTGGGTAGCAAACATTACCAGGGAACGAAACTTCTCCCGATCGGCGATAGAAAAAGTGCCTTCGGTGGGATGAACAAAATCTTTGCCAGGCAACTCATCAAAACGATCCAAATATTCCCTCAGAATCAAATCCAATAAATCCTGTGAATTGGTAACATTTTTAATCAATTCTAAACTTAGATTGTAATTTCTAAATAACTCTTTCATCCGTAATTCCGGATCCCCATATTTCTCTAATAAAGAATCAACGCTCTCTGTGATTTTGTCGTTCATCAGAAACTCCTTCCTCTGCCTTTATTAATATTACAATCAATCTAAAACCTCTGAAACCTTATCTAACAAACTGATAGGGCTGAAGGGCTTAATGAACACCTCGTCTGGTGTAGCTAATTTCAGGCGCTCTGGGGGCAACTGTATTGCGGTAACAAAAAACACCGGAATTGTTCTGGTATGTGGATTGTGTTTCATTTGACGGCAGACATCCAAACCATCCAATATGCCAGGAAGTTTAACATCCAGCAAAACCAAATCTGGACGTTCGGAAAGTACCTTTGCCAGGGCGTTCTCACCACTATCTGCCTCAAGAATACAATAGTCATCAATAGCTAAAGTCTCCTTGATCATCGCTCTAATCTCTGGTTCATCATCAACAATTAACACCTTTTTGCATTTTGCATTACAGCCAAGATTCCACATTCTATTTCTTCCACAAATTTGTGTATCCATACTGGATTGATTATCCCCAAAAACATCTAGGTCAGTATCATCAAAATGGATATTTTTGCAAAATAAAGTAATCTTACAAGTCTCCATTTCTTTGGTACTGTGAATTTGAATGCTTGTCTCATAATTGGCGTAACCTATGATACTTTTGAGAATACTCTCGATCGCCTTAGCTATTAGCTGATGATCTACAAATAGAGCAACATCTTCTCCTACGAGAGAAATTTCAACTCCAACGGCATTTGCATTAAAGGAAATACGTTTCAGTACCGTCTGCAAAAGCTCTTGCACACTAATTTCTTTAAGATTCATTAAGGTACTATCGTCTTTAAGCGTCGAGACTTGCAGCATTTCCTCAATGATGCAGCGGAGGTTTTCTCCTGACTCAATCAGGAGTCTAAAATGATGCTTTTCTTCATCATTTAGACGATTTTGTAAATTTTCATAGATTAGATTCAGAAATCCAATCAACCCATGTAGTGGGGTCCGAATTTCATGGGAAGCAAAAGTAACGAAACGACTTTTTAACCGCTCTAAACGTTTCCTTTCGGTAATATCTCGAAACAGCAAAACATACCCCTTATTTTCTTTTTTCTGCCCCTGAATCTCCGAAATATTGACCTGATAGAATTGCTCTACTGATTTTTCGGGCTGCCACTCCAACGAAGCAAACCGCAGTTTTTTCTCTTGCATGTACCGGAGCTTTTCCTGTAATCCTGGCACAGAAAACACTTGGGCAAGCGGCATTCCTTTAAGTTTGTCTTGAGACAAATTGAAGACCCGTTCAAAAGTCTTGTTAACATCTGAAACAAAAAGCCGTTCGTCGATAGCTAACATTCCGTCTGACATGCTATCAACAATGGCCCGAAGCTTCTGGTGAACGATTTGTAAAAGTCGACGGGTGGCCTTCTCTGCCCGATAGACTCTTGCCAAATCGCGACTAAAGATTAAAATTTGCCTTTGGGAAAGCTCAAGTTTTCGCAGAATTTCATCCCTGGAGTAAGTATGAATTCTCATTTGTGAAACTGATTTCCCACCGTTATTTTTTGGCATCCTAATCCCCTTTATCAATCACCCAAATATAATTGCCTTCCTGAATTTGAACGCCTACACCCTTTTCTGCAACTTGAACAAATGAAACATTTGTATTTCTACCATCCACTGGTCTTATTGAAAACGCAGGCAACAAAATATTTGGCCTTTTTAGCCACTTATCTCCTCTCCACTAACGTTATTCCTTTACTTGTTAGCTTCCCTGTTCTTGTACAATTTCTCTTACTCACGAAAAAACCATTGAATTTACTAATCACTTTTTCCACTTCACTTTGCTAAGGGGATAGTGAAATAAAAGGTGCTGCCTTTTCCTACCTCGCTTTCTACCCAAATTTCCCCACCAAATTGCTCTATGATCCTCTTGCAAATAGCCAGCCCTAATCCTGTTCCCTGTGGTCTCTCTTTATGATGATCGGCCACCTGTTTAAACTTTTGAAAAATAATTCGTTGCATCTCTTCGGGAATGCCGATACCCTGATCGGCAATTCCTACCCTTACGTAATCACCAGTATCATTTTTACGATGGCCAACTGACTTTTCTGTGAAAATACGAATAGTGCTATGTTCAGGACTGAATTTGATCCCGTTACCAAGAATATTAATAAATACTTGCACAAGTCGATGTTTATCGGCAACAACTTGATTCAAATCCGAACACAGTTCGCTTGTTATCTCAATATCTTTTTCCTTAGCTAATGCTTGAACAGCAGTAACAGATTGAGTTACGATTTCATCGAGCTTAATTATTTCCATATTCATACTAAAGCCTTCTTGTTCAATTTTACTAATATCCAACAGGTCATTGATAAGTTCAACAAGGCGATCTGTTTCACGGTCAATGATACTCAGAAATTCCTTTTGGGCTTTCGGATCATTATCACTGTAGTTCAAGAGAATTTCCGTAAATGATTTAATCGCAGTCAAAGGAGTACGAAGTTCATGCGAAACAGCTGAAAGAAATTCATCTTTGAGTTGATCGATACGTCGCAGGTTTACCAGTTCATTACGTTCGCTCACATCTCGACAAACAATTATGACGCCACTGTCCGAGTTATGTTTATCCTGCAACAGTGAAAGCTGCACACTCAAAGGAATTACCTTCTCAGCCTCACGAACGTACTCAAATTCTTCTTCTACTGCCCGAGAGGAATGAAATACTTTCCCCAATAATTTATCTAAAAAATCACAAAATGATTTTGGAAATAGTTGATGATAATCATTCCCCATTGCTTCAACTTGTGTGATGCCGAATAATTTTTCTGTCTGCTGATTAAACAGTATTATTTTATTTGACGAATCCACTGCCCAAAGAGCATCGGCCATGCTTTCCATGATATTTGTCAAAAAGTTTTTCATACTGGACAAGACGCGGTGCTGCAGTGCCATATCCTGGTAAAGCTTGGCATTTTCGATAGCCATCGCCGCTTGACTGCCGAGGAGTGAAAGCAGGTCATTCTGAGCAGGGGTTAAACGGTCGTACCACAATTCTACAAAAACAGCCAATACCCCCATAGTTTTCTTACCAGAAGAAAGCGGAATTAAAAGTAGCGACAGATTACCTAAACCTTCGTTCATGTCAGGAAGGATAGTAATCCGATTTTCCTGGCACACCCAGTGCAAAAATCCCTGCCGTTCAACTATATCTAATTCTTTCAATAGTCGAGCATCAAGACGACATTGTTCGTAAAGATAAAAATCATCAGAAAGTGACTCTTTCAAAAATAGTGCACAAGCAGAAAAGTTCACAATCTCGGCTACAATACTGAGCAACCGCTCAAGAATTTCTCCAATGTCTTTGGTCTCATTAAGCTGACGTGATAAGCAGTAGAGAGTTCTGTAATCGTCGTAGGCCTTCTTAATACAATTTTGTTGGCGCATTAACTGATCTAACCTCTCAAGACTCTCAAATTCAGAGCATGCCGGATTTATACTGTAATTTGTGAATACTTCCATAATCCTCCCGGAACACTGTTTGAAATCATTTATCTAAGGCCAAAAACACTTTAGACTTATCAAACTCTTCTCGAATTTCGCAAATAATTTCACCTAGTTCATCTTCGGGGATAGAAAGCATTTCCCAACTTTTAGAATCAATTATCGGGGCCTGATGGTCACCGCCATAGCCAAGGTGTTCCAGCCGTGCGATAGCATCGGAGAGATGAACAATTGCAACAATTTTCTTGTTCTCGCCTGCAAATTGAGGCGCATGATGATAGGCTATTGCGGCCACTAAATGAGGAGGAAGATTCCACTTCTCAGCTAACCACTGCCCTATTTGAGTGTGGTCTACTCCCAATACTTTTTTCTCAGCGTCAATTATTCGTATCTTCTCGCTATCCACCAAATCTAGAATAGCACCAAAATCTTGGGGCAAAAATTGATCTATTACTACTTTACCCATATCATGAATCAAACCGGCAACGAAAGCCTCCTCTGGTAAACCAAATCGAATACGTTTGGACAAAATCTTACAACCGGTAGCACATCCCAAAGAATGAGCCCAGAAATCTGCTCGACTAAATCTCTTTTGTACACCATCACTACCAAATGTTGAAAAAACAGACGCTGTTAGTACAAGATTTTTGATAGTATTGAACCCTAAGATTACGGTTGCTTGGGTCAAAGTCGATATCTTGCGCGGCAAACCATAGTAGGCCGAATTGACCACTTTTAACACTTTTGACATCAGTGCCTGATCATTAGAAATAATCTTCGCCAGATTAGCAGTTGAGGTTTCCGGATCATCGACAAGTGCAAGAACTTTCTCTACCACCTCAGGCAAAGTTGGTAAGTTCTGAATGCGGTTAACTACAGCAAGTAAATTTTTACTATTCATCAGAATACACCTCGTTAACTAAATATTTCACGAACACGTTGGATTAATTTCGACGGACTGAAGGGTTTGGTAATGTATTCGTTACCTCCTAAAATTAAACCTTTTTGACGATCCGAATTCTGTCCTTTAGCAGTTAGAAAAATGATATGAACATTTTTCCATTGTGGATTTGATCTCATCCACTTACATACCTGGAAACCATCCATTTTGGGCATCATAACATCTAAAAATACTAAATCGGGTTTTACGCCCTTTTGGAGCAATTCTACAACCTGGGTACCATCTCTAGCCTCTACTACCTGATAACCCTCTTTCTTCAAAACAAATGAAAGTGATCGTAAAATGGGTGGTTCATCATCAGCTACCAATATTACCTTCGAATTCATTTCAGCCTCATTGAAGTAATCTTCTCACATTGTTAAAATTTTGATATTCTCATTTGCAGTTTACTGCGTTAGGCTATTCCATAATCTTAGCCACCACCAAAGTCACGTCGTCTCTCAGCGCCTGGGTACCAACAAATTCGTCAACCACATTCAAGATGGCCTCTCCGATTTGTTGGGCAGAGTACCGGTACATTTTCTTTACAACCTGGATTAACGACTTGGTGCCAAACTGCTCATTGGCAGTATTAACCGCTTCAATAATTCCATCAGTGTAAAATACTAAGATATCTCCCTTTTGCAATTGGCGACGTTCCACCTGAAAATCTATTTCTTTTTCCAAACCAATGATTAGCCCTTCTGCATCCAGCCAGTAGAGTTTTTGTCCCTTGGGTCGTAACAATAGAGCCGGAGGATGCCCGGCATTGCCATAAGTTAGCATATGATCAGCAGATGAGTAATACGCCAAAAACATAGTAATGAACAACCCGGCATTGGTTAAGTCTGAGAACAACAGACGATTAGTAGAGCGGAAAATATCTTCTACTGTTTTTTGTTCAAGAATTGCAGAACGCAATGCACTGCGAGTAATAGCCATCATTAAGGCCGCACCAACATTATGGCCAGATACATCGGCAACCACAATACCCAAATGGGTGTCGTCGGTTACAAAAAAATCAAAATAGTCGCCACCGACATTTTTAGCGGAACGACATTTACCCCAAACATCTATTCCCTTCACCCGAGGTGGTGAGGATGGCAACATCCCCATCTGGATACTTTCAGCGATTTCTAGTTCCCTTTTTACCCGCTCCGAATCCCGTACCTGCTCCAACAAACGATTGTTGTAAATAGAAATTGCCGCCATGGAAGCTATGGAATTCAACAATTTTAAATCGCCAGTAGTAAAACTTTTACCATTACGTTTATCTGTTACATTGATAACTCCAATACGTTTATCCTTTACTTTGATCGGAGAACAAATTAAGGGTACTGAAATAAAGGACGATGTTTTATATTTCCCGGACTCTAAGGCCTGTAAACCAGGTGGCAATTGGTTCAAATCTTCTATCAAAAGTGGCTCCCCTCGCTGCAACACGTAGCCACTAATGCTTTTTTCTATCGGCACTTCTGATTGATAGAACTGTGTTTCCAACCCTACTGCTGCAATCAAACGCAGCGTTTTTTTCTTTTCGTCGTAGATTAAAACAGAAACCCGCTCTACATCTAAAGCCTGGACTACTTTCTCAAGCAAAATATCATAAACATGTTTCAAGTTAAATTCTGCACCTAACGACTCGCTCAGATCAAAAAGTAAATTAACTTCTTCATACTTTGCCAGAAGTTCCTCTACCAGCGCCGTCATTTCGTATTCGTCATTAAGACTTTTTGTCAAGAGTGAAGTAAACAAACTTAATGTAATTTTTACCATTGTGGCCGAGTGCCGATTTCTGGGTTTTAGCTGCACAGTAGCTATTGGCTCATCATAGAGAAAAATATCTTGAGCAACTGCATTTTGGAAAAAGTCATTCTGTGCAGCACTGGCAACAATAGTATCCCCTGAAAAGGAAATAACACGAACGTCACAGTTTGACAAGTCAGCTAACTTCTTCAAAATATTCTGAAGTTCTTCTTTGCGTAAGCTTTCAAGTAAAATTTGCTTGTAGTGATCTGTCAATTTTGCCCCGTTCCTTTTGATAATGGGAGTTTCTTGCGCATGCGAAGTACATTTTTATTTCCCTTTTGGAAATATTCCACTTCGTCCATTAAATTTTGGATCAAAAGTAAACCGCGCCCATGCTCACAGAACTGTTCCGGTTCACTGATTTGATATTTAGCAAAGTCAAATCCCGGACCCTGATCATAAACCCGCATTTCCAATATCTCATCATTGATACTCATCTCGAAGCATATCGACTGAGCAGGGTTTTGTTTATGCCCATGAAAAACAACATTGCTTAGCGCCTCTGTAAGACAAAGTTCAACTTCAAAAGCTAACTGCTCGTTATTTGGCCATAAGGCAAAAACGATGTTCCGCGCAAGTTCCGAAAAGGTACGCAGTAAATCTATTTCTCCTGGAAAAGTGACGGCAATCTCGCAAAGATTGCACCTTCGTCGTTTCATTGGACAATGGGGGTTAGACAATCTTAAATATTCTATCTAAGCGTGTAACTTTAAACATTGAACTAACATGTTTAGAAAGGCCAGAAACTTTCAACTCGCCATGACGATGTTTAATTTCACGTAGTCCAAAAACCAGAGCTCCTAATCCAGAACTATCCATAAACTCCACATTCCTGAGATCAACAACCACATCGTAATGGCCTTTTTTAGTACAATCAGCTAAAATCTTTTTGAACCTTTCAGCGTTTCCTACATCGATACGACTTTCGAGTATTACAACTCGTGCGGTCCCATCCGATTTCTCAATCTTGAAATCCATGAAAATCCTCTTTATTTCTGGTTAGAAACGACGGTTTTGCCTTAGTAACTGAAAAATGGTCTTATGCCCCTCTTGTCTGCAACGAGATTATTAGGGAATAAAAGTAACCAATGCCTAAACTAATAATCGGATGTTTTTAAAAATATCTTTATACACTTAAAAGTAGCACTGCCTTAAAAACACAAAGCGAGCACAATAGATTTTCCCTTGACAAATCGAAAATAATTTCGTAAAATGAAGAAGAGTCGCAAAGGTAATAAATCTCGAGAAGGAATAAATAACTGTAAGTTGAAATGCGAAACCTATAACAAAATGGAGGAGGTCACATGAGAACATTCAAAATCGTTGCTGCCATTTTTTGTTTGTTTATTTTTTCTGTGGTCAGCTCCTGGGCACAATTTGACATGTTAGGAGCCGGCACAGAAACTCGAGAAGGAGTCTTCAATGGTGGTGTCGGTATAACTACTATCGAAGATGAAACCTA
>MZGM01000091.1 GCA_002085035.1 Candidatus Zhuqueibacterota bacterium 4484_219 | reverse complement strand
CGTTTCCCGGTCCCAATAAGAATTCGATCCACCGATTTAATCGGGGTCACTTCGGCAGCAGTACCGGTAAAGAATAACTCATCTGCTATGTAAAGCATCTCGCGGGGAATCATCTGTTCTTCTACTACATAGCCTAATTCCCTTGCTATTGTTATTATCGAATCGCGAGTGATTCCCGGCAATATCGAAGCAAAAAGAGGGGGGGTAATGATTTTACCCCCATAGATCAGAAACAAATTTTCGCCGCTTCCTTCGCTAATTAAACCTTGTGGAGTTAAAGCAATCCCTTCAAGGTAACCATCTGCGGCAGCCTCCATTTTGATTAGCTGGGAGTTCATGTAATTACTTCCGGCTTTAGCCATGGCTGGGAGGGTGTTGCTCTGCATCCTATTCCAGGATGAAACTCTTACATCTACCCCGATATTAATTGCTTCATCCCCTAAGTATTTTCCCCAATCCAAAGCTGCTACGACCACCTGCACCGGGGTGTCCTTGGGATCAACGCCTAACCTACCATAACCTCGAAATGCGATGGGACGTAAATAAGCGGAGCGCATGTTGTTTATCTTCACAATATTAATACAAGCTTGTTCTAACTGTTCTATGGTAAATGGGATTTCCATTCGGTAGATTTTGGCAGAATTAAACAGTCGCTTAATATGATCATGCAGGCGGAAAATAGCTGGTCCCTTCTTGGTATCATAGCAACGTATGCCCTCGAAGACACTGGAACCATAATGTAATGCATGGCACATCACATGTACCGTGGCTTCTTTCCAATCCACCATTTTGCCATCATACCATATTTTTGCGTTTTCATTAAACTCTGCCATGAGTTCCTCCTTATTTAGTTTTATGGAATTCCAGGTTTGTTCTATTAAATTTAGGAAAAAATTGCTGGGAAAACAATCATTATTTTGTACTGTGTCAATTTTTTTAAAAAAAACTCTTGACATTTTTAAAAAAAGGTTGTAAATTGAAACGTTTCAGATAGCTCCAATTAATACTTTTCCTGAAATTCCTTTTTGCAGGGCCATCGTGGCAACTTTGAAAGACATAGCCAAAAAAAGCGGTGTCTCGGTTGGCACGGCTTCGGCAGTAATCAATAACAAAAGTTGGGTTAGCGACAAGACTCGCAAGCGGGTATGGGAGGTTATCGAGCAGCTCAATTACCGTCCTAATCAAACTGCCAGGAGTTTAAAGATAAAAAAAAGCGAAACAATAGGTCTTATTGTTTCCGATATTACCAACCCCTTTTTCCCCGAAATTGTTCGTAGCATCGAAGGAATTGCCCGCAATCACGGCTACAGCCTCATATTATGTGATGCCAACGAAGATATTGAAATTGGTTTGGAAAGCTTTAATTTGCTTTTTGATAAGCAAGTGGATGGTATGATTCTTCTGGGCGGCATTGTTCCTCAAGACGCACTCCTGTCTTTTCTGAAAAAGAAAAACTTCCCTTTAGTGGTAGTAGAACGTGACTATGGTTATTCCCGATTGAATACCATCTTGGTTGATGCTGTAAAAGGAGCATTCACAGCTACGACACATCTTTTAAATTTGGGCTATTGGCCAGTAGGAATAATTAGTGGGCCGTTGAGTCTCGATCAGGAGAGTAATTACTTGCATGGAAGTGTAGGGAGGTTCGAAGGTTACCAGGCGGCACTGAAGGCAAAGGGGATTCCATTTGATAAATCATGGGTTAAAGAAGGCGATTTTCGGTTTGAAGGTGGATATCGGGCGATGATGCAATTTCTTGAGCAGGTGACTGTTCCTCGAGCTGTGTTTGTGTCTAACGATTTAATGGCTATTGGTGCCATGGAGGCCATAAAAAATAAAGGATTACGGATTCCTGAAGATATAGCCATAGTAGGATATGATGATATTCCTGAGGCTTCTTATACTTCTCCTACTTTGACCACAATTGCCCTGCCAAAGAGAAAATTGGGTACTTTAGCTATTGAAATACTTCTCAAGAGTTTATCTGGCCAGGAAAATGAATATCAAAAAGTTGTTTTGCCTACTAAGTTAGTTGTGAGGGAATCTTGCGGTGCTCAAATCCAAGAAGGATAATTTTTTGGGCTCTATTGTTGAAACGATTCAATGACGATATGATTATTCAACTTGGAAAACACAAGGCAAAGGAGGTGATGCCTAAGTGTTAAATATTCGCAATTAAATTCTTAACTCACAACTACTAAAAAATGAGAGGAGGGATGCCGGTTCAATAACAATTTAATTTTAGTTTCTTGCAAAAGTTACTTATTAAGTTAAGGGAGGAAGCTATGAGAACGTTTTTCTCAAAAGCCATAGCGACGCTATCAGCAATATTGCTAATAGTGGGCGTTGGCTGGACGCAAAACTTAATCCAGAATCCTGGATTTGAGGAGGGAACGGGGGAGTTGCCAGATCATTGGGCAACCTTTATTCAGACCGGAAGTCCAGAATTTAGCTGGGTTTCGGACGAATTTCACGCTGGTGCCAAATCTATATGTATTACCCACACCGACAGTGCCATGTCCTCGTTTTACCAAAAAGTGGCGGTTCAATCCAATTATAAGTACAAAGTATCGGGTTATATTAAAACAGCAGGAGTGGAAATTGGAGAAAACTGGTGGGAAGGCGGTGCACAGCTGAGAATAGATGGCGATGTTCAAGGTAACTGGTGGGATAATATGACCAGCAGAGTGTATGGCGATAGCGATTGGACTTACGTTGAATTGGAGATCACGACTACCGAAGATGCCGATACAATTGAGGTGCATTGCAAACTGGGCGAGGGATTAAAGATTACCGGCACAGCCTGGTTTGACGATATTTCTCTGGAAGAAGTCGAAGCTGTAGGACAATGGTTTGTCAACGGCGATTTTGAAACTGAAGATCCTGAGAGCCCAGGGTTTCCATTAGGCTGGGAGCTAGAGTCTAATACCGATGAATTAGGTACTGTTAATTTAGATGATGCCGTATACCACGGTGGTTCTAAATCCTGTAGGCTCTATCGCCCTGCCAATCATGGAGGGGAAATAATGATTAAGCAAACTGCAGGTCCTGAACCTTATGGTTTGGTTGATGGTGCGGTTTACAAATTTAGCGGCTGGATTAAAACTCAAGGTGTAACCGGCGGCAGAGGAGCATGTTTCATTACTGCCTGGGATAATCATACGATCGGCAACGTAAGTTTACATGGGGACAAAGACTGGACATACGTGGAAGAGTTAATAACCTACAAAGAAACAGACTGGGGAGCATGGCGCTGCTATTTGGGTGTTGACAGCACCGCCAACGAAGGGATTGCCTGGTTTGATGATATACAGCTGGAATTTATCGGAGTTCCGCCAGAACCCCCCACCGATTTTACTGCTGAATACGACGGTACCCAGATTACTCTCAATTGGGGTGCCGCTACTCAGGGTAGTAATGACATTGCCTATTACCTCATCAGAAAAATCATTCAAAATGATACTACCGGAAATATTAAGAAAAATCCTGGTTTTGAAGAGCCTAATGAGGACTTTACCTTTCCTGACGACTGGGGATACTGGTCTTATGGCGAACAAGCAAATTATGCCTGGGACGACCAAAATCCGCATAGTGGTAGCTTTTGTGTCTCCATGGATCATGCAACAGGCGGTTGGGGTATGATTTATAGAAGAGTATATCCTCCGGAAGGTTCAACAGGATGCGACGTTCTAATTCGTGGCTTTATTAAGACTGAAGATGTTTCTGGAGGTAGCGGAGTACATGTTGATTTAGGATATACTTCCGCAGAGGTGACCTCAGAGGGTCTATTTGGCACTAATGATTACACCGTTGTGGAAAATTACCACTCTCTTCCCCCAAGTGGTAACTATGTAAGTTGTCTTTTTGGACTGTCTGGAGAACAAGTAACAGGGAAAGCCTGGTTCGATGATGTTACTGTAACGCCATTTGATAGTATCGCTGCCGTTGATCCTGGTGGAGAATTAACCTATGTAGATACTGATGTAGTACCTGATACTACCTATTATTACTCTGTGCGAACCGTCGACACACGAGGGCTTTATTCAGAATCTGTGATCAAAAAGATTGATTTAAGACTTCCTAAATCGGTCACTCTTGCCAGCCCCAGAGATGGCATAAGAGTATTGGAAGCAAAACTGACATGGGAACAGGTTATGGGTGTTGATGGTTATTATGTCAAAGTTCAAAAATCTGGCGTCAAAGTTTGGGAAGCAGATAATGTTACGGAGACCTCTGTTATCGTACCAGCCGAACAACTGGAGGAAGATAGTACTTACACCTGGACGGTTCAATACATTAAAAATGGTGTCTATTCCGATGTTTCAGAGGAATGGAGTTTTATTTTCACTAAGTGGCCTACTGTGTATGATTACATTTCTGATATGACAGAAACATACTGGCAAAATGGTTGGGGAAATGGAAACAAAGACCTCTCTAATGATGGGAATCCTATTCTGATTGCTGGTGTACAATATGATAAAGGTTTGGGTATGCATGCTCCTTCTGAGGTTCATTATGCACTTGATGGGAACTATGATTATTTCATGGCTTTCATCGGCCATGATGACGAGGCCAATGGCGGGAACGGTGTTATCTTTAAAGTTGTGGTGGATGATGATACTGTTTACGAAAGCAGATCGATGCGCTGGGGTGAACCCGCAGAGCTGATTAAAATCCAGGTTACCGGAGCAGATACTTTACGACTGTTGATGGACCACAATGGTGATATGGGTTGGGATCACGCCGATTGGGCAGATGCAATACTTTACAATTTAGAATCCCAGGGTGTTGAGTCCCAAACCGCCATTTTGCCCACCACTACCGAGTTGATCGGTAACTATCCTAACCCATTTAATCCGGCTACTACAATCGTTTTTCAGCTCCATAAGCCTGCCAAAGTTGAACTCGAAGTGTTCAATATTCTGGGACAGAAGGTGACAACACTGGTCAATAAGCGTTACGATGCGGGTGTTTACAGAATTAAATGGGATGCTACTAGTTATGACGGCGGCCGATTGACCTCCGGAGTTTATCTGTACAGGCTGAAAGCAGGAAAGATTACCAAGGTAAGGAAATTGCTTCTCCTGCGGTAGTTGTATTGATTAATATCTGATAATTTCTAATCCCCGTTGCTGACCAAAGCCTGGTCGGCAACGGGGAATTGTATTATTTTTTGAAGTCAGTATCTGAAAGGAGCAAAAAGGTGACTAAAAAGTTAGGTGGAATATTCTTAACTTTTATTTTTGTGCCATTGCTTGTGTCATCTATTTATGGACAGGGCAAACCCTATGAAGGACCGGATGATCCGGCGGGTGATATAGCAGCCAAAAGAGAAGGTCGCATGAGGGGCAATCGTGTTCTTCTTTATTTTAAGAATACTACCGAGCTTGCATATTGGCCCAATTTTGATTGTTCTAAATGGCCTAATGATGCTACTGGCACTGGCATGATTGATGGTGTTGCCTTACTTATTGGCGCTAAAGTTTACATTAAAAATGGTTCAATACCGGTTACAGATCCAGATGAAATACGAACTCATGGAAATTTAGACACTCTGTACTATGTCCAAACTAGTTACCGGCAAGGGATGGATACTAATAGTGCAGGAACCGTTGAATGGGGATTGTACCCTGT
Organism: Candidatus Zhuqueibacterota bacterium 4484_219; assembly: GCA_002085035.1. GTDB lineage: Bacteria > Zhuqueibacterota > JdFR-76 > JdFR-76 > 4484-219 > 4484-219. Next base: position 400 of record MZGM01000091.1, on the reverse strand, counting down.
TTTTGGCTACTTCAATGAAAATAGCGAATATCCTGCTATGAGTAATCGGCCAGAATCGTGGCCACCTGATGGTTGGCCTTCGCGTGGGGGGGAACTTAAGTGGCCGGGTGAATGGGATGGCCGTTTTGGTCGGGGCGTTATTTATGCCGATCAGGAATGTTACTTTGTTGCCAACGACGCTCAGGATCAGGAGTATCTTGGTATTGATGATCGTGTCAAATACTATCCTCGTCCAGGAGTGAAAATAGGCGATAAGCGTCCGGATGTGACTATTCAAAAAGGACTTCCCTGGGGAGGAATTGGTATCCGGGTTAAGGTGCGCGGCTATCAGTGGAACAATCCCCAGTCCCGGGATGCCATTTTCTGGGAGTATGATATCTCAAATATTTCCGACTATGAC
>MZGM01000090.1 GCA_002085035.1 Candidatus Zhuqueibacterota bacterium 4484_219 | reverse complement strand
CCAATTTGACTAAATTCTTCGTGTCTTTCCGCAAGGTAAATTTGGGCAATGACTCATATTCGATTGTGCTGATCATCAACAGGCTCAGGAACATGATCATAGGGATTAAGCCTTGAGGCAACTTGAGATCATTCCAAATATCAAAATTGAAAATGATGAATGAGGACAACGTAATAGCTTGCATAGGAATCGGTAATCCTACGTAGTTTTCCTTTTCGTAGCCGGTAAACATAATATTGAATCTTGCCAGACGAATGCCGCCGCAAAGTAGAGGTAAGAAGCTGATTACTACGCCCACTTTACCCATTTGGTGAAAATAGAGGGTGTAAAGTAACACTGAAGGGGCCAGCCCAAAGGAAATAATATCAGCCAAAGAGTCCAGTTCTACCCCAAAGCGGCTGTATCCTCGGGTAATTCGGGCAACCATTCCGTCTATGCCGTCCATTACGGCTGCCAAAATGATCAACCAGGCGGCGGTGAGGTAATTACCATCGATGGCATAAATAACAGAAAGGAAGCCACAATAACTATTTGCCACGGTGAAAAGTCCAGGGAAAACCCTACGTACTGTTTCAGTTTTGAATCTTTGCAATTATTGTCTCTCCTCCTTTAACTTTTTGATTAAGTTGAACCGTTATTTTTGCTGAGCTGGGTAGGATCATGTCTACTCGTGAGCCAAATTTGATCATACCAAAGCGTTCACCGCGTTGCACATGAAACCCCTCTCGCAGATGACAAACAATACGTCGAGCCAAAATACCAGCAATCTGCTTTATGAGGATTTTGCAGTGTGGATTCTCAATACCGATGACGGTTTGCTCGTTTTCTTTCGAGGCAGCCTGTTTGTAAGCTTTGACAAATTTACCTGGTCGATATTCAAAGAATCCTACCTGGCCAGACATAGGGATACGATTTACATGTACGTTAAAGATGGACATAAAAACACTAACCTGTTTAGCGTTGGACTGTAGATACTGGTTTTCAACTATTTCTTTGATTTCTACCACCTTTCCATCAGCAGCAGAAACAATAGCGTTTTCATCGGGGGGAATGATACGTTCTGGATCACGGAAAAAATAAAAAGTGAACAGCAAGAATATCCAGCTTGATACCATCAGTAATTTGGCAATAATCGCAGAACAGATAAAACCAGCTAAGGTGAAGATGATTACTCCTGATATTGCAACCAGAATTACATCAGTACCATCCTTTGTCAAACGCAATTTGTTTTCTCCTTATGAAATTTTTAACACTCGTTTTAGTATTTCCTGATAGGTTTCTTCCGCGCCAGCCAAATCTTGGCAGAAGCGATCCCTGTCTAATTTTTCACCGCTTTCGACATCCCAAAGATGGCAGGTGTCTGGAGAGATTTCATCTGCAAGCAGTAGTCGGTCGCGGTAACGTCCGAATTCCAATTTAGAATCCACCAGTTGCACGTTGCGGCGCAAGAAAAAAGATTTTAAAATTGCGTTGATTTTGAGAGCGTAACGAGTGATGGTGTCTACCTCCTCTGGCTTAGCCAGTCCCAATGCCGTAGCATGATGTTTATTGATCATTGGATCGGAAAGAGAGTCGTTTTTTAAATAGAATTCCAGAATAGGTTGTTCCAGATTTTTCCCTTCTTCAATGTTGTAGCGGTGACAAAAATCCCCTGAAGCGATGTTACGTACTACTACTTTAATAGGTAACATGTTCAGTCGCTTAACCAACATTGCCCGTTCAGAGATTGATTTCTCAAAATGTGTGGGTATATGGTAGCTCGATAAGTACTCGAAAATGTATGCTGAAATCCTATTGTTCACTATCCCTTTCCCCTTGATGACACCTCGCTTTTTACCATCAGAAGCTGTAATATCATCTGTAAACTCTTGAATAATCAGATCAGGATCCTCAGTAGCATATAATCTTTTTGTTTTTCCTTCGTAGATTAAAGTACCTTTTTTCGATTTACTTCCTTTCTTTCTAGATGGGCTCATAATAAGTTCCCCAATGGTTTCAGCAATAGTTGATTTGTGCTATTTATTTGTGTAATTTTAGCGTTTCATTGTCAAATCAATCCTACCCTTTTGAAGATGTAGTCGACATGGCGAAGATTTTTTTTTAGGTCGAAGCAGGCTTCTATTTCTTCAACCGAGAGATACTTTTTAACCTGCTCGTCTTGCAAAATAGCGTCTTTGAACTGTTCGCCAGTATTCCAGATGCGGTGAGCATTTTGTTGTACCACAGCGTAAGCTTGTTCTCTGGTCAATCCCTTTTTTGTTAATGCTAACAAAATCGCTTCGGAATGGATCAAGCCACGGGTAAGGTGCAAATTTCTCAACATATTCTCCGGGTACACTTTCATATGATCGATGAGATTAGTCATTTTATCCACCATGTAATCCAGAATAATAGTACTATCTGGAAGGATAACTCGTTCCACAGATGAGTGGCTAATATCCCGTTCGTGCCACAGAGCAACATTTTCCATGGCAGCAATGGCGTTACCGCGCAGCAAGCGAGCCATTCCCACAATGCGCTCGCAGATAATCGGATTGCGCTTGTGCGGCATGGCAGAGGATCCTTTTTGACCTTTGGCAAAGTGTTCTTCAGTTTCCAAAATCTCTGTTCGCTGTAAGGCTCGTAACTCTGTAGCAAACTTTTCCAGTGAAGCTCCAACTAACGCCAAGGTAGTAAGAAAATGAGCATAACGGTCACGTTGCACAATTTGGGAAGACACGGGTGCTGGTTGTAATCCTAATTTTCGACAGACTTTTTCTTCTATTTGGGGGTCGCTGTAAGCAAAGGTACCGACTGCACCAGAAATTTTTCCTACAGAGATGGTGGCAATCGCTGCCTGTAACCTGTCGATGTGACGCCGTACTTCATCATACCACAATGCCAATTTCAAACCAAATGTGATAGGTTCTGCATGGACTCCATGGGTTCTACCGATGCAAGGGGTGTCTTTAAATTCCACTGCCCGACGTGCCAGGACATTGCGAAGCTGCTGCAATCCATGAAGAAGAAGTTGTCCTGCTTCCCGCATCAAGAGTGCCATGGCGGTATCCAACACATCAGACGAGGTCATCCCCATGTGTACATAACGAGATTCTGGACCAATATTTTCAGCCAAATTGGTTAGAAAAGCAATGACATCGTGGTGAGTAATTTTTTCAATTTCCTGGATTCGGTGGATGTCAAACTTGGCTCGGGTGCGGATTTTGTTCCAGGCCGATGCTGGGATTTCACCGCGTTCAGCATAGGCTTCCATTAATCTGTAAGATAATGTCTCCTATTTCGAATCCTGCTTTTTCAGCAGGACTATTGGGTTCGACATTGGTAACAATAACGCCTCGTGTTTTTCCTAATCGATTGGGTTTCAGGCCGAAAAAGCGTGCCATCACCGGGCTAATGTCATCAATCTCCAATCCTGTCCAGAATTCACGACTGACTTTGCCGTATTTTTTTAATTCTTCAATGACCCGTTTAACCCGGTTGATCGGGATTGCAAAACTCAAGCCAATTGAACCCCGATTAGTTTCGCTGCCAGTAAAGATAAAAGTATTAACTCCGATAACTTCTCCCAGGGCGTTAACCATCGGACCGCCACTGTTACCGGGGTTAATAGAAGCATCAGTTTGAATCATGTCCTGATAAACGCGGTCATCACCCTGACGCCCAAAATCTAAGTGAACGGCGCTTACTACTCCTACCGTAACCGAAGCCTGGTGGCCGATTTCGAACAGGCCAAATGGGTTTCCCAGCGCAATTACCCATTCGCCGATGATGATGTCGTCAGAATTTCCCAAAGTGCAATAAGGAAGGTTATTACCACTGATTTTTAATAATGCCAGGTCGGTCACGTAGTCAGTACCCACAATTTCTGCATCGTATTTACCTCCAGTTTCCAGTGTTGCTACTACTCGAACAGCATTGTGTACCACGTGCTCGTTGGTAACGATGTAACCATCTGGCGAAATCAGGAAACCAGAACCGAGTCCCTTAATTTTCTCTCGATAGCGCTGATTCGGGAAAAAATAGCTAAAAAATGGATCGTGTCCAAAGGGGCTGATTACATATTCCCGAATTTGTATTACATTAATGCCTACAACTGCTGGCGAAACCTTCGCCACTGCCATGGTAATGGCATTGTGCCGGGAGGTGGTAATATTGTTGTCTGTGTTCGCATGGTGTTGAGGCAAAGTCTCTTTCGGCTCCTGAGCGACCGCAAGGTTGCCGATGAAATCTGCCGTTTTAAGTTGATGGTCTTGTTGCCGATCTGTGCACTGTATTTCAAAAGTTATCAGTACTATTAGAAAACAGATGATACTCCATCCAGGCCCAAAAGGTGAAACTTTCTTTTTCTGTAACCTCATTTTTTAATCTTTCCCCAGTTTTTGAGAAGGCGTGTGGCGGATTTAGGCATTATTGTAGAACACCTGTACTAAAAAGAGTCCCCGTGCTGGTGCTGTAGGACCGGCCTGTGTGCGATCGCGGTTTGCTAAGATTTTGGCAAACTCGGCTACCGTAAGTCGTGTTGTTCCTACCTCCACCATAGTACCCACAAGAATCCGCACCATATTGTGCAAGAAACGATTGGCGACGATGTCGAAAATCAGGCGTTTTCCCTCTGCATGCCACCCAGCTTTTTCGACTTTGCATTGATAATTTTTTACCTTTGCCCCAGCTTGGCAGAACGACTTGAAATCATGTTCCCCGATAATCAGTTGAGCACATTCATTCATCAGGTTCAAGTCTAACGGTTGTGCCACATACCAGCAATAAAGGCGATTTATTGCAGTCGGGACAAGGCTGATCAAGTAGCGGTAATGGCGCTTGACAGCGGAATATCTGGCGTCAAAGTCTGTCGTTGTTTCCTCCACGGCCAAGACTCTGATTTCTTCTGGCAACAGGCTATTCAAAGCACGTTGGATAGAGAATAGGGGAATTTGCTTTTCTACCCGAAAATTTACTACCTGTCCTAATGCATGTACGCCGGCGTCGGTTCGCCCGGCTGAGTGTACTCGAATGTCTTCTTGAAATAGTTGTTTCAAAGATTGTTCTATTTCTCTCTGAACTGTGCGTCCATTAGGTTGAATTTGCCACCCTAAAAAGTTAGTTCCATCGTACTCCAGAATCAATTTAATATTACGCATGGATGTTCATTTAAGAACCGGTTATTATTTGGACAAAAAGCAAGCAAAGAGAGCCGGCAATTAGAGCATAGTCAGTTGTCGAGAACTTGAGAATATTGTAAGATGTACGTCTTTTGTCTAAACGATAACAGCGGGCCTCCATGGCCAGGGCTAATTCATCAGCTTTGCGAAAGGCTGATAGAAAGAGTGGCAAGATTAGCGGAATAAGCCCTTTTAGCCTTTGTACTAGATTTCCTTCCAATGAAGCTCCCCGTGTCATCTGTGCTTTTCGAATTCGTTCAGCCTCTTCAAGAAGTAAGGGAATAAATCGGATAGCGATAGTCATCATCATGGCGAATTCTTGTACCGGCACTTTTAGATGCCTTAAAGGCGAAAGAAGTTTGGCCAAACCGTCGGTAATTTCCATTGGTGAAGTAGTGAGAGTTAATAATGATGCAAACAAAATCAACAAAACCATGCGAGAGGTGTAAAAAAGTGCTCGGGAGAGTCCAGCATCAGTAATATTCAGCCCAATGATCGGGATAGTTACTAAAACATGACCATATTTGTACCACAGATTAAGAAAGAACGTAACCAGAAAAAGCCAGAGGAATGGTTTCAGGTTGCGAGTTACAGTAGAAGTTGGAATTCGCGCCAGTTTTATTGTTACTATTAGTAATAGTGCAAAAAGCAGATAAATCCACCAAGTGAAAGAAATCATTAATAACGTCATTAGAATTAGAACAGTAATTAACTTCGTTCTTGGGTCTAAACGATGTACAGGAGATTCCGTTGGAAAATATTGTCCCAAAGTAATGTCTTGTAGTGCCATGTTCCCTGAGTTTTACTTTCAAATATAACAAATTTTTGGAAAAAGTCAAAGAGAAAACTTTACCTACTTAGAAAAAGTCTTGACTTTTTCAATTTGATATTTTAAGTTGATATAGTCTTGAGATTCTTTTTCTTGCCTTTGTCCAGATGTTCCCGGATTCCTTCGTAAGGTGCCATGATCTTTTCTTGTAAATTGGATTAGTTAGCACAAACCAGGGCTTTTTTGATTCATGATGAGGCTCGAGAAAGCACTTCACTCTATTTTGCAGAACTGTCTTAAGTTAGAGCGGACAGAGTCGCTTCAGATCCTTTGCGATCCGGAATTTCAACGATTAGCCCAACATTTTTACCAAGTTGCCATACAAATCACTCCTTCCGTATTTGTTACCCAGGTACCGAAAGAGGTGTTTATAGGCTATTCTCCAGAGGTACTGATCCACTTTCTAACAGGAGCCGATGTAGAATTAATTTTAACCTCTTCGGACATTCACAATATTGCGCCCTACCAGAGAGCTTTGGCAAAAGGCGTTCGTATTGCCTACTTGCCAAAAATAGCCGAGGAAACTCTAATCCGAGTAATGGCAGCGAGGCATCAAAAAATATCCAACAGAAGCGAGAAACTGGCTGAAATTTTTTCTATCGGTAAAAAGGCATTAGTTACCAACGTAGATGGTACGCATTTAACCTTTTCTTTGTTCCGTGAACAGGGAATTGTGGAAACCGGACTCTTGCATAAACGGGGTACTTTTTCTGTTTTGCCTGGTGGACGAGCTCAGGTTCGGCCTAATCCTGGAACCTGCGAAGGTGAAGTAGTAATCAACGGAGCATTGGAGGGTGTGGGACTGTTGCAAGCCCCTGTGATCCTTAAAATTAAAAAGGGTTTCATCACCAAGATTTATGGTGGTAAAGAAGCCCAAATCTTCCGTCATTACCTGAATTCCTTCAAGAAGAACATGCGTTGCATAGTACGTTTGGGTGTAGGTACTAATCATCGTGCTAAATTGTGCGGTAATCTTCTGGCGGACGAACGGGTATTAGGAACATTTCATTTAGGCATTGGTGATTTAGCTACTGCTACCTCTACAACATTAACCCCTTTCTATTGTCGTGGTGTATTGCTTAAGCCGAATCTGGTTATTGATGGACGTCAGATTTTGCAAAATGGTAAATTTTCGATTTAGGTTTGGTCATTGCAACTATTTGAGTTTTTGCCACTTTTGTTGACAGAACTGTCGAATTTTTTCCAGTGGCCAGGTATTGAGCACATCTTTCGGTTCCAACCAGGCACGTCGTGCAACTCCAACGCCTAATCGCATCATTCGAAAATGTTCCAGAAGATGGGCATCGGTATTAATGGCTAATTTTATTCCCATGTCAGCAGCACGGCGTGCATTTACATCGGAAAGATCCAAACGGTCATAGTAAGCATTGATTTCCAGGGCTGTTCCAGTTTGTGCAGCGACACGGAGTACGGCATCTAAATCTACTTCGTATCCTTCACGTTTTGAAATTAATCTTCCAGTAGGATGAGCAATGATGTTCACATAGGGGTTTTGCATGGCAGCAATGAGGCGTTCTGTTACCCTCTGCTTAAAGCCAGAATGTATTGCAGCAACAACAATGTCCATCTGGGCTAAAATTTCGTCAGGATAGTCCAGAGTGCCATCGGCTAAGATGTCTACTTCTGTTCCAGAAAGTATGGTGATGCCAGAAATTTTGGTGTTGAGTTGTTTAATTTCTTGCCATTTGTGTTTTAACCTTTCTACCTCTACTCCACGAGCGTACTTAGCTGATTGGGAGTGATCGCAGATGGCGATGTAGGAATAGCCCAACTCTTTGGCTTTTCGAGCAATTTCCTCAATGGAGATGGAAGCATCACTGTAGTTAGAATGAACGTGGAGGTCTCCAGCAATATCTTCCAAGCTTACTAAATTAGGGAGATTGTGCTCTGCTGCGCGTTCGATTTCGCCACGGTCTTCTCGAATTTCGGGAGGGATCCAGACGAGATCAAGATTTTCGTAAATTTCTTCCTCTTTACTACCCCCCAGTTGTTTTTTGCCGCAAAAAATTCCATATTCGCTGATTTTCAAACCTCGCTTTTTGGCGATTTCTCTTAGATGAATATTGTGCGCCTTAGAGCCAGTAAAATACTGCAGTGCCGAGCCATAGGATTCCGGTCGAACAGCCCGCAGATCAACTTGGATCTCACCCTCCACTATGATACTGCCTTTGGTGTCGCCTGCTGCCAGAACTCGAGTAACCTGCGGTAAGTGGACGAATTCTGCAATAATTTCAGCCCCTTTTTCGGTCTCTACTAAAATGTCAATATCGCCGACAGTTTCTCGCATGCGTCGCAGTGAACCGGCAGGTGATATTCTTTTTACACTGGTTCGTTCCTGCAGTTGGGTTATTATTTCTTCCACCAGTGGTACCGCTATCCCCAGAGAAATGCGTCCCTTTGCCCGCTCATATAGTTCGATGCCTTTGATGATGTTTTCTGCTTTTTTCGCACCCATTCCCGGTAACCGAGCCAGACTTCCATCGGCAAGTACTCGTTTTAAGTCTTCAAGGTTGTTTACTTGTAATTTTTCATGAGCCAGGGCTAAAGTTTTTGGTCCTAAGTTCTGAATTTCGAGCAGTTCAATTAATCCTGGGGGTACATCAGCCATTACTTCTTCGTATTTGGTCATACGTCCAGTTCGCAGGAACTCGTCAATTTTTTTTGCTAGGCCGCTACCTATTCCAGGGATGTCCTCTAACCGGCCCTGTCGCCAAATCTGTTCAATATCTACTTGAAGATCGCCAATTACCCGACTGGCTTTACGATAAGCATTAACCTTGAATGGCATTTCTCCCTTGAATTCTAATACCGCGGCCATTTTCTCAAACATGTCAGCAATAATGTGGTTTTTCATAATAGACCTCTATGGTTAAGTTTGCTAACCATACTTAATATAATCAATTTTAGAAATTTTTCAAGGGAATAAAAATAAAAAAGGCAGTGTAATATTGTACACTGCCTTGCTACCACAATTGCACAGAAACTACTACTCTACATTCTTTAACCGGAATTCGACAGGGATGGCAACCCATACTGTCACTGGTTTATCTCTCTGCATAGCAGGTTTCCATTTCGTTTTTTTAATGGCGGCAATTGCTGCATCATCGCAGCCCACATTACCTAGGGATTTCATTACTTTGGTCTTGATCACATTGCCTTTCTCATCGATTTTGGCCCAGATAATTACCCGACCTTCAACTCCTGCTTTTTTCGCAATTTCTGGATAAATTAAATTTTTTGTCAACGCCTCCCAACCACCTATCGGTTCAGGCGGACTGTCAAAAGGTATGAAGATCGGAGTTTCCTCCTCCGATTCAGGAGGAGGGGGTGG
>MZGM01000007.1 GCA_002085035.1 Candidatus Zhuqueibacterota bacterium 4484_219 | reverse complement strand
ATGTCAAAAAAACCTCGCTTCGTCGGAAAGGCATTATGCGCTTTTGCCAAGGTTCCAATAACTGGAGTCTGAAAAATCTCTTGCTTGGCAAAATAATAGAGCTCACGTTCTACCGCCGTTCCGGCTATCAGCGGATCGAAAAACGATTGATGATTTACAGCCACAATTACAGCACCTTTAAGAGGTGCTTGCTTGTATCCCACAACCTTCAGACCATAGAAAATCCTAAACAAGAAATTCAGCAAAGTATGACTTATAAAATACAAAAGTTTCATAGAAAAAGCAACTATTTCTTCACTCTAATCAGAAATTCTGGGTACTAAGTTACCTCTCTAACCTTCTGCAGAATAACCTCTACTTGCTGAGGGATAGTCAGTTTAGTAGTATCCACTTCGATAGCATCGGGAGCTTTTTTGAGAGGGCTGAGCTTCCGCGAAGAATCCAGCTTGTCGCGACGTTGAATTTCCTCGATTACCTGCTCCAGCGGTACTTCAACTCCTCTCGCTTGTAGCTCCTTCCAACGGCGTCTGCCCCGTTCTTCCACACTGGCAACCAAAAATATTTTCAAATCTGCTTGAGGGAAAACTACCGTACCAATATCGCGTCCCTCTGCCACTACTCCTCCCTGTTTACCCAACTGACGTTGTAGCTCCACCATCCGTCTTCGCACTGCCGGTACCATGCTTACATAACTAATAGCCCGATCAATTTCGGGTGTGCGAATCTTATCAGTCACATCCTCACCGTCCAGTAAAACATGCAATACCCCATCCCGATTAATCAGGGTTATATCGGTATTTTCAGCAAGTTCTGTAAGAGAGTGGTCATCGTGTTCATCTATCTTTTGTCGTAATGCTTTTAAAGTAATTGCCCGGTACATAGCCCCGGTATCTAAATACAGATAGTTCAGTTTTTGAGCCAGTAATTTGGCGGTAGTACTTTTTCCTGATCCAGCCGGTCCGTCGATAGCAATTATTAGCTTTTTGTCCATCCTCTTACGAATCTTTTTTACCCGTAACAATCTACTTTAGCCGTGGACTTTATGGCGGATGTTCCTTTACAGCCCCACTGATTTTCTCAGTTGCTCTACTTCAAATCTGGAGAGATAGCGCCATTGCGCTGGTTTTAAATCTTTGCACTCCAAAATTCCAAATTTAGTCCGCTGCAACGCCTGAACTTGGTAGCCCAAACTCTTCAGCATCCTTTTGATCTGGCGTTTTTTCCCCTCGTGGATGGTTAACTCAACTTTACGAGAATTTTTTACCTGTACCCTCGCCCTGACCGGCTTTTTCTCACCAATAGAAACCCCTTTGCGTAACCTCAATACGTCTTTTGTATCGATGGGCCGGTCAAGTTCTGCTACATAAACTTTATCAACTTCATAGCGTGGGTGCATCAAACGATAGGCCAGCTGCCCATCATTAGTCAATAATAATACCCCCTCGGTATCAAAATCTAAACGTCCTACTGGAAAAACCCGCTGTGGAGCGTTTACCAGTTCCACTACAGTGGGACGTTTGAAATTGTCACTCACACTAGACAAACAATTACGGGGTTTATTCAACAAAATGTACACAAATTCAGGGCAGTACTTTACCGATTTACCATCTACTGTTACAACATCTTGATACTCATCGATTCTAACCCCCGGATTCTCTACTAAGCGTCCATTAACTGCAACTCGTCCCTGTCGAATAAGCTCGTCCGCTTTGCGACGAGCAGCTATTCCTGCAATTGCCAAAAACCTGTTTAACCGCATCATTTTGTCTTTGCCCTTACAGCTCAGAATAGGGCTTTAGCATTATAAATTGCCTGATTTAGGGCGATATTAGAAACCTTTTTGCAATTATCTCCCTACTGTAATTTGTTAACATCACAGCTTGTTTCAATTACTCTTCCCCATTCTTTTTGTTTAACTGCGAGGCTTCAGACGTAGAAACTTCTGGAACTACTGTTTCTGCTGTTTCCTGTTTTTTCAGCATCGCCTCAATTTCGGAAGGTTTTGGCAACTCCGCAAGATCGTTCAACCCAAAATATTTTAAAAATTCATCGGTGGTACCATATAGTAGAGGTCGCCCTACGGTTTCTGCCCTACCCTTAATAACAATCAATCCTCGCTCCAATAAGGTACCTAAAACTCCGTCGGAATTTACTCCCCGGATAGCTTCAATCTCTATACGACTAACTGGCTGTTTGTAAGCAATAATCGAAAGAGTTTCCAAAGCTGCTGTAGATAATCTTGGTCGAGTTCGCCCAGCATAAAGTTGCTTCACCCAATCATGATACTCGGGTTTAGTGACCATCTGATATCCACCAGCAACTTTTAGAATAGTAAAAGCATGAGCTTGATACTCCCGATTAAGACCTACAATAATATTTTCTATTTCTGCCTTTTTAACCTCTGGAAAGAGTTTTTCCAAGCGGTTAATTGAAACCGGTTCATCGGAGGCAAAGATTATTGCTTCTACAGCCTTTTTTAATTGTTTTTTATCCATAGAATCAGTTTTGCAGATGTACCCTAAAAATCCAAATTTGGTCAAATACTTGTTTCTGTTTTATTACTACTTCCTGACGTCTCATCAGTTCCAGTAAGGCTATAAAAGTCGTTACTAACACTACTCGTTCGGTAATATCTTGCACTAATTCACAAAATGTAAGCTGGTCTTTTTCTTGAAGACGCCGCAAAATAAAATCGACCTGTTCTTCAAGAGAAACCGTGGGAATTTCTATTCGCTGAGGTTGCGTTGTTTTCAGCCGCTGCATGGCCTGGTGGAAAGCAGCTAACAAATCGAACAATGTTACTTCCCCCATCCGAGGTACAGTTACGCTGCCATCGTCGGCAAAAGAGTCGGTCATGCCACGAGGAAAGAGTAAGCGCTGAAAGTTTTCCCGACGAGCTAAAGAACCAGCAATCTCTTTGTATTTCTTATATTCTAATAACTGGGCTACTAACTCTTGGCGTGGATCTTCTATTTCTTCATTTATTTCAGATAAAGCAGGTTTAGGCAATAACATTTGGGCTTTTATACGGATCAGGGTTGCAGCCATTAGAATAAATTCACTGGCTATCTCCAGGTCTAAGCTTTGCATTAATTTGATGTATTCGAGGTACTGTTTGGTAATTAAAGCAATAGGAATATCATAGATATTAATTTCATTTTTTTTGATTAGAAAAAGGAGGAGATCGAGGGGACCTTCAAAATGCTGTAGTTTAACATGATAGGACATATTAAATAACCAGTTTGAACCTTCTGTTAAATCTCCATCATATAGCCAATCTTCATGGCATGGCGAACAAGTTCCATCGTTGCTGCCGCCTGTTGGCGTGCTTGCCGATTGCCCTGCTCCAGCACCTGGCGAATATAATCACGATCTTTTTCAAGACTTTGACGTTTGTGCCGAAAGGGTTCAAGGTATTGGGTCAACTTTTCTGCTAAATTTTGTTTGCACGCCACACATCCCAAAACTCCACTTTGGCAATCTTTTTCGATTTCCGATACCTCCCTGGAGTTGAACTTCTTGTGATAGTTAAATATAGTACAAACATTGGGTCGACCGGGATCGCCACGCCGAACTTTCAATGGATCGGTAATTGCCATCATTACCTTTTTACGAATTTCCTCAGGTTCATCAGAAAGCAATATGGCGTTGTTTTTAGATTTGCTCATTTTCGTTCCATCCAGACCGGGCAACCGGGAAAACTCCGTAACCAATGCCTCTGGTTCTGGAAACACCTCACCATAAAGTTGATTGAATCGTCGAGCAATTTCCCGCGTTAGCTCTACATGAGGAACTTGATCCTCGCCTACTGGTACAGCATTAGCACGATAGATTAAAATATCGGCTGCCTGAAGTACTGGATAGCCCAAATGTCCATAGGAAACACGATTTTCCAGATGTAGCTCGCGAATTTGCTCTTTGACGGTCGGATTCCGTTCCAAACGAGGTACGGTTACCAACATAGAAAACAACAGATGCAACTCGGCATGCTCTTTCACATGCGATTGAATAAAGATTACGTTTTTGTTGGGATCTATTCCTGTGGCCAGCCAATCGATGACCATGTCGATAGTATGCGTCCAGATATCAGCCGTATTTTCATAATTTGTGGTTAACACATGCCAATCAGCTACAAGGTGATAGTTCTCATAGTCATCCTGTAGATGTACCCAATTTTCCAGCGCACCACACCAGTGCCCTAAATGCAATCTTCCAGATGGTCGCATACCGCTAAGAATACGTGGTTTCATCTCTCTGCAAATCTCCTTTGCCTGTCTGTTTCAACTGAGAAAAAGATATGGTTTCCAACGATCGTCCGAAATACCAATGTAATGTTGAATAAAGGTCAAATAGTTTGGTTTGCGTGGTTTTTTCAGAAGGTGCATGCCGGCCTGTTCAGGCGTACGATTCCCTTTGCGATTGTTACAGTCGGTGCAAGCTGCCACCAGGTTCTCCCACACATCTTGCCCACCGCGTTCTTTGGGAATCACATGATCGATGGTCAACGGCTTATCATCTCGGCCGCAGTATTGACAACGATAGTGATCCCGCTTCAGAATGTTCTTGCGAGTTAGCAGAATGCGTTTGTGTGGCACTCTAATATAGCGTCCCAATCGCACAATACTTGGTAGCGGTAAAGCAGTTGTTACCGAACGAACCCACTGTTCATGCCTTTCGACAATTTCCGCCTTACCCAGGTAGAGCAGAACGATCGCCCTCTTTGCACTACAAACACTCATCGGTTCATAGTTCTGATTCAGAATAAGTACATGACGATTTAGCATGGCACAGTCCGCATTTAATTTCTTTTTGCTTTTTTACACCGTTAGTAAAATACAATTTACAACAATTTCGGTAAAGAGTCAAGATTTTTCCTTAATTTTGTTTTCATTCAATAGTAGATTTAGAACTTCTCTGCTTCATCAATCAGCATGATAGGAATGTCGTCCTTTATTGCGTATTTGAGCCGGCAGTTATGACAAATCAATTTTTCGTTTTCCTGATCGTATTCCAAATCACCCTTACATTTGGGACAGGCTAAGATTTCCAATAATTCCTGACTTAACATAGTTCCTCCCTTCTTGGTTAATTTTGCTCTAACGTGAATGTTACCTTTGAGCTGATGGTTGCGCTCTCGTTATTAGTTAGTCTCAAAATAAGACTTGAGAATCTCCAAGAACGCCTTTGGTGGGCGTACCGGACGTCCTTCGGAATTCAAAAAAGCATGAACAGTATATCCCCTGGCCAACATTTCATGCGGTTCGGAGCGAAAGATTTGATAGTCCAACCGCAATTTGACCCTGGGCAAGTTCGGCAAAGTAGTCCGAACAGTCAATACTTCATCGTACCGAGCTGGCTTATGATACTGGCACCAGGCTTCAATCACTGGTAAAATAATACCCTCTGCTTCCAAACGCGAATATGGGTAGCCAATTTCTCGCAATAATTCGGTGCGCCCACATTCGAACCATATCAAATATTGTGAATAGTAAGCTACTTTCATTTGATCGGTATCGGCATATCGAACCCGAATTTCAATACAATTGTCTATCATGATAGTTACTCTTCCCAATAACCAATTTTTCGATATTTTTCTATTCGTTTGTTAACCAACACATCCTCAGGCATGGCCATCAGTTCGTGAAGATGATGTAAAATGCGTTCTTTAACTATCTCAGCGGCACGGTCATAATCGCGATGGGCCCCGCCGACTGGTTCTTTGATAATTTCATCGGCAATCCCCATTTCAAAAAGGTCTGTTGCCGTCACTTTCATAGCCTCAGCAGCCTGCTCAGCTTTAGCGCTATCGCGCCAGAGAATCGCAGCGCAACCTTCTGGAGAAATCACAGAGTACCAGGTATTTTCCATCATCAGAATGCGATCCCCTACCCCAATACCCAGGGCTCCACCGCTGGCACCTTCGCCAATAACGACGATCAAAATTGGCACCGGCAGATGCGACATTTCAAAAAGATTCCTGGCAATAGCCTCTGCCTGCCCTCTTTCTTCAGCTCCGATGCCAGGATAAGCTCCAGGGGTATCAATAAAAGAAATCACTGGTCGATTGAATTTGACAGCCAGGCGCATGACCCGCAATGCCTTACGATAACCCTCAGGATTTGGCATCCCAAAGTTACGAAAAAGCTTCTCTTTGGTAGTTCGTCCCTTCTGATGGCCAATGATTACCACCGGCAGATTATCGATAGTTGCAATCCCCGCTACTATTGCAGGATCGTCCGCAAAAAGTCTATCACCGTGTAACTCCAGAAAATCTGGTGCGATACGCTCTAAATAATTGAGTGTGTAGGGACGCTGGGGATGCCTGGCCAGTTGCACCCGCTGCCAGCGGGTCAATCTTGAATAAATCTCCTGACGCAATTTTTCAGCTTTAGCCTCTAAACGAGCAATCTCTTCGCTTAATTCTACATTCTCCAGAAAAGCATACTCTTTCATTTCCTGGATTTTTTTCTCCAGTTCTACGATTGGCTTTTCGAAATCAAACACAAAACCATTCATGAGATTATTATCCTTTCACGATAGTCTTTAGTAGAATTTCCAGATCGAAAAAGGGAGAATAGTTTTTCATATAGTAAAGCTCATATTTATCTTTTTCGGAATCTAACAATTTGTCAGAACCGTGAAGATGAACCAGTCCTGTTATCCCTGGTTTGAGATGAAGGGTTCGACATTGTCCCGATTTTTCGGCAGGGATCATTTCTCCCCCTACCAAAGTCAATTTACCAGAAATGACAGCCCAGAACAAAGGAATTTTTTCGTACCAGTGGTGGACTGATTGTGTGGTTGACTTACTTAACACTCGCAAGTCAATTGGAATCCCTTTTTCTGAAATAATAGCCCACTGTTTCAGGTGATACCCTCGAATAAACCATAAGTAAGCGACGAGTGGAAACGAAAAAACCGTTACTAAACTGGCAATGACCAGGTCAAAACCACGTTTCAGTAGACGATAAGGAGCATGGCTAAGTCGGTAGTCAATATCTACCAAAGGAATATCATCAACATAGTCTATAGCCGATTTGCCGATAATGACTTCCAGATCACCAGCAGCCATTTTAAAATCTACGTTCAATCCTTTACAATCGGCCACTAACTCGAGGATGCGTTCATAATTAAATTCATCAGCCGAAAAAATCACTTCCTTGATTCGCTCATTTTGAATAAGCCAGCTCAGGTTCTGCTGAGGTTTGTAAACTGGAATAGTAGGGTAATCAGCAAGTGCTTCTACCTCGGGCGACAGTACTACCCCCACTACTTCGTAACCAGCGTCTACACGTTCTCGCAATCGACGAACCAACCCGGCGACCTTATGAGGCGATCCTACTATGAGGGTACGACGGCGGAACAAAGAGCTTCGTATCAAATTCAAGAAACGAAATTTGCCCGATTGTGCCAGCAACCGCAATCCCAGTCGCCATCCGGGTATTAATGATAGTGCCATAATCCCGGCAATAAAAACAACTATGCGCGAAAAAGCAATTTGGTTGACAAAAAAGGTCAAACACGAATTGATCATCCAGCCCATTGTTACAGCAGTGGCTGCTCTTGAAACAGAAAAAGGTTGATGTTCATAAAGATCGAAAAAATAAAGGCACATCAACCAAATTGACGAATAGAGAATATCCACTACCAGATAGTCATTGAAATATTTCAACGTCCCAAACCTAAGCATTAAAGCTATTAGCAGGCTCACATTTAATGCTGCCAGGTCGACAAGAGGGTAAGCCCATCGCTGCAGTAATCTTCGTAAGAGAGAAAAAAACCCTCTAATAGCAATCCCCGCTACCAGGAACCACTGGGTAAAAAATAGGTATCGCCCCCGAAAATGCTTGCGAACAAATAGCAACATTGCCTGATAAAAAAGCAGCAGGCTATCGAATCCGCCTTTTTGGGAACTTGCACCTTTGTAATGAATGATCTTGGTAGTTGGCACGTAATAGATTTTCCAGCCCTTTTTTCTAATTCGATAACACCAATCCAGATCCTCACCATAGAGGAAGAAAGCGTCATCCAGATACCCGACATCTTCAACTACTTTTCGGCGAACAATCATAAAAGACCCCGATACGGCCTCTACTTCGGTAATTGCATCGGCGTCCAAATAAGTTAGATTGTAGCGTCCAAAAATTTTGCTTTTAGGAAAAAGATAGCTTAATCCTATTAGTTTAGTAAACGCCACCCAGGGGGTAGGAATACTACGGCGACAAGCCAACTGCAAAGTGCCATCCGGATTAAGAATTTTACAACCCACCATCCCAGCTTCCGGATGCGAGCGCAAAAAATCCAGCAAGGTTTGAAAAGTATCTTCCTGTACTAAAACATCAGGATTAACCAAGGCGATAAACTTACCACGGGCTATCCGAAAGGCTTGATTATTAGCTCGGGCGAACCCGCGATTAGTATCGTTCGCTATTAGCTGTACTTCTGGAAATTTACTACGAACTAATTCAACACTACCATCCTGGGAAGCATTATCCACTACAATGACTTCACAAGACAACTGCCCGGTAGCTTTTTGAATGGAACGAAGCGCCTGTTCTAAAAAATTTTTTACATTAAAGCTAACAAGAATAATTGACAATAAAGGCTCGTTAGTTGTATTTATTCCAGCTTTCCCAGAAGGCTGAGAATTTTTAACTTCCACACCATCCATATAGCCTCGTACACAATCTTCTTCGACATTTTAGAACTACCTATTAGCCGATCCACAAAAACAATGGGAATCTCTTTGAGCTTAAACCCTAACTTCCAGGTTTTGAAGTCTATCTCGATTTGAAATGAATAACCATCCGAGGAGATTTTGTCCAACTTGATAGATTCTAAGACCTTACGGCGAAAACACTTATAGCCACTGGTGCAATCGTGGATCGGCATCCCGGTGATTAGTCGGGTGTACAGATTAGCCCCATAGCTAAGAATTAAACGTGACAATGGCCAGTTTACTACATTAACTCCCTGGACATAGCGCGAGCCTATAACCAGATCATAATCGTTCATTGAAAGCAGGAAGTTAGGGATTTCCTTGGGATCATGGGAAAAATCGGCATCCATTTCCAGGATAAATTCATAATCTCGAGCAAGTGCGTATTTAAAACCTCTAACATAAGCAGTCCCTAACCCTGCCTTTCTATCTCGCACAATGAGGTGAACTTTGTCAGTGTTCTGTTGAAAGCTTCGTACACAATCGGCGGTGCCGTCGGGAGAGTTATCATCTATTACTAAAACTTCCAACCCCCGAATACCTAAATCTAAAATCAGAGGCAACAGTCCAACAATGTTGGAAGCTTCGTTGTAAGTAGGAATAATTACCAGTGTTTTCCGGTTACCCAACTGCGAATTCACCACTTGGATTTTTTGAGCATTAGCCTGATAAAATGGAAACGAGGCTTCAAATTCCAAGATTCCGTCACTCCTTTTTCCTGACCAAAGTGAACGTCATCATTTTTGAGGGAATGCCAGACTATGGCTTAAATTTGAGACTTCAACACTTGCAAACCTTCTTTCACATTGTAAAGATTTACTCCCAGTTCAGTGATGGCTTTTGAGACATTAAGACTGGCATTCAATGGACGTTGTGCTAACTGCTTTAAAGTATCCGATTTTCCTTTTTGAATCAAATTTGTGTCCAATTCAAATATTTCAGCTATTTTAATAGCAAAATGGAAACGATCGATAGCTTCACGACCAGCTAAATGGTACACCCCCTGCGCATCCAACTGCACAGCCGTAGCAATAGCTTCGGACAAATTGTCTGCCAAAGTAGGATTGCCAATCTGATCATCCACAATTGTTACTTGTTTACGCTGTTTTAGTTGGGAAATCAGCCAAGTAACAAAATTAGGACGAACATTCTCTGCATGTCCATAAAGCACTGCGGTACGAGCAATAATATGCTCTACCCCACTGGCAATTACTGCATTTTCGCCAGCAAGTTTAGATTTAGCATAGTAGCTTAAAGGATTAGGACGATCGTTTTCGCTATAGTTACCCTTGTAACCATCGAAAACATAATCAGTTGAAATATGTATTAACTTAGCATTGACCAGATGTGTGTAGTAAGAGAGATTTTCCACTCCTGAAACATTCACGGCCCAACACAATTCTTTCTCTTTCTCTGCACGATCCACATCAGTGTATGCTGCAGCATTAATCACAAGGTGTGGTTTTTCACCCATAATAATTCGTTTGACTTGCGGGCGTTTGGTGATGTCTAATTGTTGATAACGAATATCGGCTTTAAATAATAACTGTAGCTCGATGCCACATCCTAACACGTCGTATTTTGTACGGAACTGTGCTACTAATTTTTGTCCTAATAACCCGTTGCAACCAACGATGATAACCTTTTTAGCCATTGTTTGTCAATTCCTGATGTTTAAAAATCAAACCCTTTTGATAACATCTTTCTGCTTTTTCCCATAACAGGTGAATTTGTTCCACCTGGGAGGTACTGGGGAAGGTGCAATTAAGTCCACCTGCCAGGTTTCCATATCGAGCTGCAGTTACCAGGTCTCTGGTTTCGAGATATTTGGCAATCATCCCAGCAGCAAAGGCGTCGCCACAACCAGTAGCATCTACAAATGGTGACACCTTCAAAGGAGGAAGATGATGAATTTCGGTTTTTCCATTGGCGTTTTTAAAGATTAGACAGCCGCGTTGGCCAAGGGTTATGCAACCGGATTTTGTTCCTATTCGTAAAAGCTGTAAGGCAAAAGTTTGGTAATCGGAGATCTTTCGTAGAGGATTTCCCGAAAGAATTTCAGCTTCTTTTTCGTTCATTTGCAAAATATCCGGCAAACAGACCCACTGCTTCCAATTGGCAGGTCGACGGAAGAAGCGAACACCACCCTGTCGGCGTCCTAAAGCTAAACTGTGAAAATCCATAAATAACAGGCCTTCTTTCTGCTGCTGAATGCACTGCATAGTCGATAGTGAAAGATCAAAACCAGAGATAAAGTTTACGTACAGCACATTGCTATCCAGAAAGGGAACAATACGTTGAAACTCAATAGGTTGCGGAATGTGCTGCGACTTCTCAATACGCTGATCTCGCGAGGTGTAACGCAAGGTAACCCGGTTAGTCGGAGCTTCAATTTGCCGGATACCCTCGGTGCGGACATTTTTAAATTTGCTTTGTAACAGCGTCAATAGTTCCTCATAATGATCTTTTCCTACATCACAAATAGGAAAAAGTACAGCCTGCTGGCGAAGAATTTCTGACAAATAGCTAATAGAATAGAAGATACCTCCCCATCCTTCTACTCGTTGCCCCTTAAAGGGAAAAATCGTGTCTCGAACAATAGTCCCGATAATAGCAATTTTCCACATATGCTACTACCTGCTGTTCCACCGCGTTTTGCTCCAAGTTCCAAGACCAGACATTCAGCCTACACCTTTTCAAGATAAAATCAATTCGGATATTTTTGTCTTAAAATTCTGCTCATTAAAAACGTCTCCTTTAACTGTACGGATAGAAAATAAAAAACAGCAAAGATAATCCACATAACACCCATAATCCTGGATGAATCTCCCTGTGCCGCCCAGTAATCAGCTTAAAAAATGGATAAAGGATAAATCCGGCAGTCATTCCAACCCCAATATTGTAGGTGAAGCTCATCAAGATGATAACGGTGAAAGCTGGAATTGACTCAGTGTAATCTTCAAAATTTATTTTACTTACTGAGCTTAACATCAGCAGCCCCACAATAATCAGGGCAGGGCCATACGCCTGTGGAGGAATAGCGGTAAAGAACGGTGCGAAGAACAGGGACAATAGAAATAGAATCGCTACTACTACAGCAGTAAGCCCAGTTCTACCGCCGGCTTCTACCCCTGCTGCAGACTCAAGGTAGACACCAGTAGTTGTGGTTCCGAACAGTGCGGCGATAGAAGTAGCCAACGCGTCTACCAGCATTGGTTTTTCGATTTCAGGTAGATTCCCTTGCTCATCTAATAGACCAGCACGTGCAGAGACACCGATGAGAGTACCCATGGTATCGACAAAGTCCATAATAAACAAAGTGAGAACTACTCCAAAAAGTCCCCAGGTTAGTGCTTGGCGTAGATTTAATTTGAACAAAATAGCTTCATCACCTTTAGCCCAATGAGCAAGGGGCTGCAGACTGATCCACTGCTTGGGGTCTTTTAGGATCGCTGCTACTTCTGGTTTGAACAAATCCGACAAGTTAAACACAAAGTAGAGTACCAAAGATAGAAACGTGGTAACAAGAATACCAATCAGAATAGCTCCTCTTATTTTTTTTATCATCAAGTAACTCATGATAAAAAACCCAAAAATAGCCAATAAGACTGGAACGCTTGTCACTTGCCCTATTCTTACTGGTGCACCAGGGGTTCCTAAGATCACGATACCGGTTTCGTTCAATCCGATAAATGTGAGAAAAAGGCCAATTCCTACTGCGAAGCTATACTTCAAACTTTGAGGGATGGCCTCCGCTAACCAGGGACGCACTCGCAGCAGAGTTAAAATAACGAAAAACAAACCGCCCAGAAAAACCGCTCCCAGAGCAGTTTGCCACGAGTAGCCCAAAACCTGAACTACGGTAAAGGCAATGAAAGCATTTTCCCCCATGTAAGGAGCCATGGCAAAAGGGCGATTAGCATAAAGTCCCACTGCCAGGGTTCCAACAACTGCAGCTAATACAGTAGCAACCATCGAAGGCCCTGCTGGTATTCCAGCAGCCTGAAGAATAGCCGGATTTACAATGATGATGTAAGACATGGTCAAAAAGGTAGTGAGTCCGGCGATAATTTCTCGCTTCAAATTAGTTTGATAGTTTTCAAACTGAAAGAAGGTTTGAATTTTATTACTCATGGCTAACCTCTTTAGAATTTTAGAACACTGCAAAATTGAATTCTATTTTTTCTCAAACTCTTGGCGAGTAGTAAAAGTATGAGCCATAACATCCAATTGAGCAAGATAAGGGAGTTTTCTCTTATTAGGTGCAAAGACAGCAATATCAATCATATAGACTCGATGAGTCGGTTCATCGTAGAAAATGTAAGCCTTGTACGGTCCGCCAGCGATTTTCTCCTCATTTTCCCACAAGCCGGTTACTTCATAAGCCAAACGTCCATTAAACTCCGAAAGTTTTACGGTAGTAAACTTCCGATTTACTCGATCGTTTTCGTAAAATTTCTTTCCTATCCAATCCCGTCTGTTCAAACACCACTCTGGAGTCATTAGCTTGGTAGCATCATCAGTTTGAACCCAGTGAACAAAAAGCCAACGTTCTGGAAAGCTACGTCGCAAGAAGACAAATCCACCGTTTGTGGATGTTTCTTTAACCAGGAAATAATCATGTTGAACCCGTAAAGACCACCCGTATTTATCCAACAATTGCTTTTCTAACTTTTTATTTTCTAATTGGGCGTACATTGTTCGGAGTAAAATCTTGCGATTATGTTTGTCGAAGAGATTGTAAAGTTTTTGTGCGTTTCTATGTAATTTAGCCACGAGTGAATCCCTATTTGCTGCAATCAAAGCAATCAACAGTTGATTTTCAACCCACTGGTTTTCTTTCTTAAATATAAAATACTTGCCCTGTTGAATTTTACGAACCATTTCAGGACTCCGAACCATGTTTTTGACGATAGTGGCGATTTCCCCCTGAGATTCAAGTGTTGACACAAAGAGCAAATTTTTACGCACTGATAGTTTTTCCAATTTGGAAAAATCCGCGTAGTGAATAGTAAAGAGCTTTTCCAATTGAGGGGTACGAATTTCCTTCTCAAAAATTTGGCACAAAGGACGCTCGATGTGTTGCCAATCATCGGTTTCGGCAAAGACAAAAATATCATACTCCGGCTCACGGACAGTTGGCTGATGATAACAGCCAACTAATACCAAAAATAGAAATAAAATAGGTGCAACTTTAAGTTTTATCTTCATTAGATTCTTTTTGGTCCAAGTATTTATGTCTATTATGCTTAGTAAGTAAAAAAAAGATTACACCTGGTAAACTGCTAAAAATAGCAATAAGATAAGCAATAAACTCCATCGATGCGGCTTTTCCACTTACCACCCCAAGTTTTGAAAACAATATCACTCCGGTTTGTTCCCGTACTCCCAAGCCTCCCACAGAAACAGGTAACGTAGCCAGAAGCGCAATCAAGGGAATAAAAACAAAAAACACCTGCAAGCCTACATCAATACCTAAAGACCGACCAGCAATGTAATGAGTAAAAACACGCAAAAATTGTATCAGTACACTTGTTCCGAACACTACTGACACTAAAAATTTCTGATGACGAAGGTTTCTGATGAGTACATAGATTTCTCGAAATTTCTGGACGATATTCTGAGGTAAGAAAATCTGCAAAATCCACTGTACTCCCTGTGCCAAATGCCGATTCAAAAAGAAAGCTGTCAATAAAATCCAGAAGCCTAAAATAGCAGCAGTAACCGGTAGAATAGTTTTCGCATAGACGCTTTGCAACCAGAACAAAGCACTTGCCAGTGCCATCATAGTCAATACAGAAAACCCGAAAAAGCGATCCAGAAAAACTGACGAAATAGCACCTGTACCGTTTCGACTGTATTTTGAGGCATAGTAAATACGAAAAACATCTCCCCCCATATTACTAACAAAAAAGTTATTAAAAAACAGACCAATAAAATAATATTGTAGTGCTTTGTTAAAAGTAATAGAAATTTGACTATGACGCATCAACAGATACCACTGCAAACTGCCCAATAGATTACTGACCAAAAATACTGCGAGGCCGACAATAATCCAACTTATTTTAGCCGTCTGAAATTGCCTGGCAAAATTGCCTAAACCTATTTTCTTAATTAAGAAATAACAGAGAAATGTGCTAACAACAATTTTCAGACTCAATAATAAAATACGCTTATATTTAGGTTGCATCTACATCCTTTTGAAAATAAAAAACCATTCCAGAGCCATTACCTATCAGACCAAGGATGTACGACAACACAGCAAGATTGGAAGCTCCGAAATACAATAATGGTTTTATCCACCTCAGGGATCTATCTTTTTTAAGAAGCAATTTCCCGCTATAAAGACAATTGTAAAATGCATCCGTCGGAATATGATGTTTTTTTGACAGCTTGAATCCTGATTTTTGTACAAATTGAATCAGTTGCTTTGGAGTGACATGAAAAACTCGTCGCGGTACATCCAATGCTACCCAGTATTTATGATACAAAGCGAAATCGAGCGATAGGAGGTTCGGTAGCGCGATAATCAACCAACCATTTGCTTTCAGCAAGGATCGAGACTGTTCCAGAGTTTCTCGCGGCAGATCATCCAACGAAAACGTATGCCAAAAGCTAATCACCGACGAGCAACTTGAAATGTCTGAAACTGATTTAATGATTCCTGAGGGTAATGCTGCCAGCGTTGTTGCTCACTGGGAAATGGATTTAGATAAACTAATTTGCATTTCTGACATCTTACTAAGGTGTAATTTTCTTCCTCTGATAGTGCATAGCGATCAAAAACCTTAAGAAATAGCGATACTTTTGTTGATTGACAAAATGGACAGGGACTTGTATCTGTGCTCACCTCAGTCAACGCAAAGCTCCCTTCAGATCCGATAAATTGCTTTTATGTAAAATCAAATATCGTTAACATCCTTACTTAATGTTCTTCTTGGTGTTGGGTTGTGAACCTGTTGTGCTTTTTTGAGTAGCAGCTAACTGCTTTTGTAACTCCGCCAGGATATTTTGTGCATTACGGTCCCCCGGGTTTAGACGTAACCATTGTTTCATCAGCTCTACTGCGTCCTGATAGCGATGATGCTGACGTAAAAATTCCAGTAGCAAGGCATAAGCCTGCATCATATTAGGATCACGTTCAATGACCGCTCTCAATCTGCGTTCGTATTCTTGAGAGCGTCCAGCCGCTTCGTACATTCTACCAATCGAAAGCACAATACGACTGTCGCCGATTGGAATCAGCGATTCTGGAATAAGCTGTTCCATTCGGTCTAAAACTTGTAGCATTTTTTCACGCTCGCCACGCTGGAGGTAATAGTTTGCTAAGCGTAAAAATTCAGAACGATAATTGATCAATAATCCTTTGGTTTTGTTATCCAAATAGACCTGAGGGTTATTAAGGTTGCGAAATAGAAAGACCTGGAAAAGATTTTTGTGCAAACGTGTCGGCGAAATCTGAAGATCAGGATATGGACATAGTTTAAAAGCCATTCCATCCATACGCAGATAACGATGCAATCCCACCTTATTATCATCAGAAACCGTGAGAGCAAAATAGATTGGTTTACGCCATTTGTTAGTATAGATAATATTAAGAACCATGTAATCCTGAACACGGATAGCGCGCCCCACAACAGTTGGGGCAACCACAATTGAAATGAATCCGGGACGTGATCGCTCCTTATCCCACTCTCCTCGTGATTTCATATCCTGCATTTCGCGCTCGTATGCTGAATCTGGTACTGGAATTTCTATTGTCTTCTTCTCTGCCCAGGGGATCAAACCACCAATATTTTTGATTTGCGCGTCAGTAAGGCTAATAGGAACCTTTGGTTGTTGATGTTTCAATTGCATAATGTACCAGGGAGTATTCAAAAGTGAAAGATTTACGACTCGAACATCTGGCCGGATATTTTCTACATATTGCAAGAACCACAGGGGAAAGGTATCGTTGTCGCCATTGGTAAACAGAATAGCATCTTTTTCACAGCTTTGTAGAATATTATAGGAATAATCATAGGCTACATAATTACCAGTGCGATCGTGCGAATGATAATTGAAAGAAAAAAGATTGACCGGTAGTGCTACAAAAAGAATAATACAACAGGTTGCCAAAGCAATTATTTTCTGTCCAGGCTTGAATTTGTAGATTAAGTCTTTCAGTCGACCAGCTATAGCGCTAACCCCTATCCCGATCCAGAGGGCAAAAGCAAAAAACGATGCCACATAAACATAGTCTCGCTCACGGGGCTGGGGATCATCTTGATTAAGATAAATAACAATAGCTATCCCGGTCATAATAAACAGCAACATAATTGATAGCGCATGTTTCCAATCTTTTTCGAAATGGTGAAACATCCCGATAATCCCCACCAGAAATGGTAATCCCAGCAAACCGTTGAAACTAATTGTTTCTGCTATGCGCAAATTTGCGTCCAGAGTAGTACCCTTGCCAATAAATTGCCAACCAAAATAACGAATGTACATTTTCTTGATTTGGTATTCCCAAAGTGGGGCTCGACGTTCAATAATACTCCAATCACCATACTGGGTTCGATTGAGGTAGTTAACCATATTTTCCATATTTTCTGGGTCATTTTCATCAATTGGTGGGTTTAAGTTCGAACGAATATAAACCCCTGTATAAGTAGAAGCACCAACAATAATTAACAAAAAGGACATCAACACCAATGCGGCTATCCGGTTTTTGTTTTTGATTGCCTTGTAGAGACTGTAAAATAGTAAACTACCAAGAATAATAACAAGTATTGCTGTAAATTGGGGACTGGTAGCATTTTTAATCGCCAGAGACATATTGGGAAGCCATTTTACAATTCCGGGATAAATAGCCCAGAATATAAGTAGCGAAACAAAAATAAATACAATAAAACTGGAAAATTCTAATTTGTGTTTTCGAAAATAAAAGATCAAAAATATGGTTGGTAACGCAAGTATATTCAACAAATGAACACCTATTGCCAACCCAACGCAGTACGCAATCAACAAGATGTATCTGTCGCTTGAGGGAGCATCTGCCTTCTCACGCCAAACCAGTATGAGCCAAACTACGAAGGAGGTAAAAAACATGCTAATTGCGTAAACTTCAGCTTCTTCAGCATTGAACCAAAAAGTATCAGTAAAAGCAAAGGCTAATGCACCAATAATACCACTTCCATATAGAATCATCTGATCATAAACATCTCGCGGCCTTCCTCGAAACATTGTTATAAGCCGAACAATAATCAGGTAAGTGAGCATAACCGTAATCCCGCTCATCAATGATGAAGTAATATTTACCCGCATTGCAATATCCTTGGCCAGTGGTAGCATGGAGAAAATTCGTCCTAAAAGAACATAAAACGGGGCACCTGGCGGATGAGGAATACCCAAAATATAAGCACAGGTGATGAATTCTCCGCAATCCCAAAATGGAGTAGTAGGAGCAACCGTCTTCAGATAAATAGAAGTAGAAACAACAAATACTAAGAAAGCAAAAATACGATTTAAACGACTGTCATTGGACATTTGTTTTCCTCCGTGACAACACATTTTCGATTAAGGTTAACATTTTCGTAGCTGAGTCATCCCAATTAAATTGCCTCGCCCATTCAATACTTTTTTGGGCTAATGAATTTCTCAACTTCGGCTGTTCGATAAGTTGAATAATCAGTTCGGCCAGTCGATGATAATCACCATAGGAATAAAATAGACCTGTTTCCCCGGCAACTACTGAGTCTCTAAGACCCGGAGAATCAGCGGCGATAACTGGAACGCCACAAGCATTGGCTTCAATTACAGTAAGTCCCCAACCTTCTTTTGGTGAAGGATTTACCATAAACCACATTTGATTGAGAAAATCAACCTTTTGCTTCTGAAATGCTGCTCCTGCAAATGTGACAACTTGCCTTAGTTGTAACCGAGACACCAATTTTTTTAAATCAACAAGATAGTCCCCGTCACCAACAATTAGTAATTTAGCTTGAGGAATTTGTCTGTGAACCTCAGCGAATGCCATAATGAGATGATCGATACTTTTATATTTTTTGACTCGGCCCAAATAACCAACTAATGGGGTCGATGACTTTTTATCTGGAATCGCCTGATAAGCAAATTGATCCACTGCATTGGGAATTAGATGAATGTTTTGCTCAGGGATTCCTTTTCTGATTAGCTCGTTTTTAGTGCTATTAGAAACAACTGCTAATGGGATGTTTCGATAAATTGACGGAATTAGCTTCTCTGCCAGCGAAACATATAAAGCAACAGGTAATGTCGACTCAATAAAAATGCTCGAACCGAACAAATGATGAACAATCCCAATCAGAGGCTGCTTCACATACAACGGCGAATAAAAAGGAATTTTGTTTATATCATCAATGACAACGTCATACTTTGTTTGACGGGAAAGGTTATGATACAAAAATGGAACCAAATAATTAAAAATATTTCTATTCCCGCGACGAATTACCTGAATATTGTCTATGACTTCTTCCCCTGGTAATTCCTGGTGACCGCAACAGAGTAAGGTGATATGATGTCCCCTCCGGGCTACTCGTTTAAAAATTTCATGCAAATGGACTTCAGCGCCCCCGCTCAATGGATTACGAATATCCTGCCAATTAATTACAAGTATTCGATAGCTCATAACACAGTAAACTACAAATCAAACATCAAAAACCTGCTTGCCCGGCCAGGGGCCCGCAAACAGGTGAGATTTCAAATCAAAATTCATAGTGATGTTACTTGGTTTTAACTATTTTTTGACCGATCACCCCAATATCCAGAAAGGTATAAAAAGCCCATCGGTGCGTAATCAAATGTTCCCTTAATATATCTCGAATTCGTCTTGTGGGTTTAAACCCCCTCGGATAAAGGGGTAGGCGTATATTTGCTTTCTTTAGAATTTCGCGACACACTCGATAGAAAAAACTGGGACGCATCCAACTTCCATAGCAATGTCGGACCACAAAACCGGCTTGTCGAACCAATCCTTTTAACTGCTTAATGGAGAATTCCGTTTCCCATCCAGCAAACCACTTATTGAAAAAGATGAGAATGTGTTTAATCAACGTATAAATATGGTACCGTTGGGGGACATCAACTAATAGAAATCCCCCGTCTTTTAATATCCGGTAATTTTCTTTCAGTAGTGGCAGAGGGTTTTTAAAATGTTCCAATAACCCCTGATGAAAAACAATATCAAAAGTATCATCAGATACCGGAGTATAAAAGGCGTCCGCTTGAATAGGAAAAACTCGAACAGAATTATTCTGATTCAATCTTTGAATAATATCCAGGGCATGCAGTGAAAAATCTAACACATATACAGTAGCCCCTTCGTTAGCCAATTTAAAACTATCTCGTCCACTACCTGCACCAACTTCCAAGATTTTCTTGTGTTTGAGGTCAGTAACCTGCTTGAGATTACAATATATCCGATCGACATTGGAATATACTTCCTCGATTTGAGCCTTCTGTTGCCAAAAAACTCTCTCTGGGCACTCCAATCACTACCTATATATCTAAGTTTCTCTGAAATAATATTTGGTGAAAGTGAAACTTCT
>MZGM01000089.1 GCA_002085035.1 Candidatus Zhuqueibacterota bacterium 4484_219 | reverse complement strand
TACCTATGCTTTAGAAAAATTAGAACATTCCTCGCCGGATTCGGACTACAATTTGAAAGCTTCAGTAGCTGACCAGGTCTACAAAGGGGTAGCTGGGGAAAGTACCATGGGAAATCGTGCTGTAGAAAGCACTATCGGTGAGGTTATGACCTACAGGGGTAACCTTATCCGTGCTTACTATCATTCCACTTGTGGAGGCCGAACTGAAGGCGAGAACGTATGGGAAATACATGAACCTTATTTAGAAGGCATTGCCGATAATTTTGGTGATGGGGATTTTTGCAGCATTTCTCCACATTATCGTTGGATTGAAATATGGGATGTCGACAAATTGGCTTTGGAACTATGTTCCTATCTGGAAGACAACCATTCGCCCTCCAGAGCAGTACACCTTCAATCCCTTACAGTTGAGGAACGCTTCCCGTCGGGACGAGTTAAAAAGCTTAAAATTATTCTCAACGACCGAGAATATTGCTTGCAGGGGAATCGGATACGTTGGGCCTTGCGCCGACCCGACAAAACTCCCCTGCGGAGTACTCTTTTTAAAGTTAGAACTTTTTCCAAAGATGGACAGATCGAAGCTGTGATGCTCATCGGTGCTGGCAATGGTCATGGAGTTGGAATGTGTCAATGGGGCGCCATCGGAATGGCTCAGCAAGGATTTAGCTACAAACAAATTCTAAAACATTATTATCGAGGGGTCAAAATTGAAAGATATTATTAGGATAGTGCCTGAACAAAAATTTTGGATTACCGGGTTTATTCTTGCGGCTGTGTTCTTGGGCTGTGCTACCACCAAGTGGGAGTCTAATAATAGCCAAACAGACACCCAGGAAGCACGTTGGAGAAAAGGAATCGAGTATTCCAGGCATATTTACCATGAACCTGTCGATTTCCTTCGTGATGAGCCATTTATTGCTAACCAGGATAAAGATCAAAAGCAAAAATCGCAAATTAGCACTGAAAAAATTAGAGGTAACCAACAGAGTTCAACTGTTTACCGGGTTCAACTTGCAGCGTTTCGGAGCAGGGAAGCAGCGCAAAAGATGGCTGAGGCGTTTCGTCACCGATCCCCTGGGGACTTATGTCGGATTGATTCTGACGGAAAATGGTGGCGTGTGCAAGTGGGTGAATTTACTACTCGCGCAGAAGCAGAGTTGAAAAGAGAACAACTTATCGCCAGTGGTTACCACGATGCCTGGATAGTACAAAGTGTGAAGTAATCCGGCATAATTACAGTTTGTAAAAGCTACAAAGTAAAATGGAAAGAAGAGCATTAAAATTTGGAACTTTTATTACGGTTTTGATGTTCACCCTTGTAGCTTTTGTTGGATGTCTAAACCCTTTTGCTCCCAGCTTAGAGCAGAAATTGGATCTAAACCAGCTCATTATTACCGAGCAAAAAACTCCGGAAGAAGTATTGCAAAATTTTCGCTATGCCTATGTGATGCGCGATTCGTTTCTTTACAGCAACTTACTAGATAGCGCTTTTGTATTTGTCTATTTTGATCCCTATGCTGGTACCGCCGGACAGTTTATTTCATGGGGACGTGCTACTGACCTAATGACTACCGGGCGACTGTTTCACCAATTTACTACCATAGATCTAGTATGGGAATCCACAATTCGCGAACCTACTGGAGAAGGAACAAAGATATTAAAGGGTTTCAAATTAACCCTAAACGATAACGGAGAGGAAATTCGGATTTCTGGTGATGCGTTGTTTACCTTTCGCAAAAGTCCATTAGATGGCAAATGGCGAATCCTGAAGTGGGAAGATAGGTCTAATTTGTAAGTGATGTTTTACGTTAATTGATGACAATTTAAGGGATGAGTTAATAAGAACTTAAAAGCTTACTAACCCTATAGTGGTTTGGTAAGCGAGATTCAGGAGAATTGTCATGAGAAAATGTTTTTTTTCATTGTTGATCATTGTCTCCCTCCCCGCGTTGGCAGCAGGACAATATTTTGGCAAAAACAGTGTGCAATACACCAATTTTGACTGGCGCTATATTCAATCTGAGCACTTTGATATCTATTTTTACACAAATGGAGACCGAATTGCTGAGTTCGTAGCCGACATTGCAGAATCTAGTTATCAAGAACTTCGCAATGATTTTCGCTACGACCTGACGGATCGAATTACTATTATCATATATAAAGGACATAATGATTTCGAACAGACCAACGTGGCTCTCTCGACACCTGAAGAATCGGTAGGAGGATTCACCGAAATCTTCAAAAACCGAGTGGTGATTCCATTTGAAGGTAACTATGAACAACTTCGTCACGTGGTTCACCATGAGTTAACCCATGCTGTAATGTTTCAGATGCTCTATGGTGCCGGGGTGCAATCTATCATCATGGGTATGATGCGGCTCCAATTGCCTCTCTGGTTAGTCGAAGGATTGGCTGAGTATGAAAGCCTACGGTGGGACACTGAAAGTGATATGTACATTCGGGACGCTGCGCTCAACGGTTACTTACCTTCTATTGATAGAATGTATGGATTTATGTGGTACAAGGGAGGTCAACACATCCTTTACTATTTAGCAGAGAAATACGGGCCACAGAAAATCGGTGAAATTTTAGGTAAGATCAAAATCACTAAAAGTCTAGAACGAGGGCTTAAACACGCCATTGGCATCAATAGTAAAGAACTGTCCGAGCGTTGGCATAAGTACGTTAAAAAACAATATTGGCCTGACATTGCCAATCGTCAGGAGCCAGAAGATTTTGCCAAGAAATTAACCGATCACCTCAAAACAAAGAATTTTGTTAATACTAGTCCTGCTCTGTCTCCTAAAGGGGATAAGATCGCTTATCTTTCTAATAAATCAGATTATTTTGATATCTATTTGATGAGCGCTATCGACGGAAAATCTTTAGGATGTTTGGTAAAGGGCCAGCGCACTATGAATTTAGAAGAATTACACTGGCTTAAGCCAGGTATCAGCTGGTCACCTGATGAAAAATACATCGCCTTTGCAGCCAAAAAGGGGCCCGACGATGTGTTGCACATTTTGAATGTAAAAAAACGCAAGATTGTGAAAACTTTCAACTTAGGACTAAATGGGCTTTTCTCTCCTACCTGGTCACCTCATGGCGACGAAATCGCCTTTTGTGGTGTACTGAATGGTCAAAGCGACATCTACATCCTCAACCTAAATACTGGTAAAAGTAGAAAAATTACTAATGATATCTTTAGTGATATTCAGCCAGCTTGTCTATGACTTGAAAACTGCGCAGCAATATCCTATCACCAACGTGCTTACTGGAATATTCCAACCTTCATGGGTAAAAAATCGCTTGGTATTCACTTGCTTCTATTACGGGGGGTATGATATCTACGTGATGAAAAATCCTTTAGATATCAAACCAGGTGACATTAAACTGACGGACACTAATTTCATTTGTAAGTTAAAAACTGGTAAGCTATTTTGGGTAAAAAAACCTCACCGCCCCTCTACCAAAATAACAGCAGCTAAGAGCAGCGATTCTACTAAAGTCGATTATCGTCATTACATCTTTGGCAGGGAGTTTCGCGAGGGACGTGTGACACCTCCAAGGAAAAAGCTAACCTCTATCTTTCTGGATTCGACCCAATACAAACTGCCATCAGGCAAATATAGAGTAAACAAATACAAAATAAGATTCACCCCAGATCTCATTTATGGAAGTGCCGGCTATGACCAGTTTTTTGGCGTACAAGGATCAATGGTATTGGCTATCTCCGACATTTTGGGTAATCACCGAATTAATATGTATTATGACCTATTCTACGACTTGCGTAATAGCAATTACAGTGTATCCTATTTGTACCTGCCTCGACGATTGGATTTAGGAATTGGTCTTTTCCATTTCGCAAATTTTTACCTCACTGACTTTGGTACCATCATCCGCGATCGAAATTATGGCGGTAGTGTTTATGCAGCCTGGCCATTCGATCGATGGCGCAGAGTAAGTCTAAGTTTAATTTACCTAAATATCGACCGTCGCGATATTACTTGGGATTGGCCTTTGTACACACGCAGGGTGTTAATTGGTAATCTAGAATGGGTAAAAGACACTACAATATGGGGATACACTGGCCCCACCAACGGCAATCGTTACAACCTCTCCCTTATTGCCAGTCCCTACATAGGAACTAACAGTCTTGATTTTAGAACAATACGACTGGATTGGCGTAAGTATTACAAATTTTACACAGAATACAACTTCGCTATTCGGGTGGCAGCAGGAGCTTCTTTTGGTAAAAATCCTCAAAAGTTTTTCCTGGGCGGAATAGACAACTGGATCAATTACCACACCAAAGACGGTGGATTACGTATTGACGATGTAGATGAAGTTTACTTCTCTTCCTGGGAAATGCCGTTACGCGGAGCCAACTATTATGAGCAAACTGGCACCCGTTTCTTCTTGACTAATTTAGAATTCCGCTTTCCACTCATTCGCACCTTAGTTATGGGGATTCCACCCCTTCTATTACAACATGTACGGGGTGCTTTATTCTGTGATATAGGTAGTGCTTGGTATGAAAACGAAAAGTTTCAGTTCTTCAAACAGACCGCAGCCGGCAGCTTGCAATTTGGCAACGTTATTGTAGGTCTTGGGATTGGGGCGCGAGTAAATTTAGGTATGATTATCTTTCGTTATGACTTAGCTTGGCGTGCCGACACAGGAGGCAAACCACGGTCTTATTTTTCTCTCGGCACCGAATTTTGATTAATAACGTAATTTACTAAACAACTGATATTTAGAATCTAGAAAAGTCTTAAGCAAATGGTTAATCTGATTACTGCACTATTGGCGGGGCTGACGTCTTTTATTTCTCCCTGTGTGTTACCGCTGGTGCCAGCGTACATTTCATTCATCTCAGGTGTCTCTGTCGAAGATTTAGTCGAAACTGATCGCAAACATCGAGGCACTCAAAAAATAGCACTTAAGTCATTGATTTTCATTCTGGGATTTTCTCTTATTTTTATTCTATTGGGTGCTTCGGCAACGTTCATTGGTAAATTTCTGCTTAGTCAATTGCATTTTTTCACTAAGGTGGGTGGAGTTATTATTGTGATTTTCGGACTTCATCTTACAGGAATTTTCAAAATCCGATTTTTGAACTACGAAAAGCGATTCCACACTCGCGGAAATCAATTAGGTGTGGTAGGAATTTTTGGACTGGGTATTGCATTTGCGTTTGGCTGGTCGCCCTGCATTGGTCCGATTTTGGCAGCTATCCTTGCCCTCGCCAGCACCCAGGAAACCGTGTTACAGGGGGTATTGCTACTCAGCTTTTATTCGTTGGGGCTGGCAATACCATTCTTCCTTACCGGCCTTGCCACCAGTTCTCTTTTGCGTTTTTTCAGCAGCCTGAAACGCCACTTTCGCACGGTAGAAATTATTAGTGGTCTATTTCTGGTGCTTATTGGAGTAATGATTTTTTTCAACTTGTTCTCAATTCTTTCTAACTTACTTATTCAGTGGTTCCCCGGGTTGGGAAATATTGGATAGCAAGAAGTTAAATAAATATCTAACTATCTATCCCACCTGGGAACCAGTTTCAGAATACTCATAATCATCATAAAGGAGAACAGATATGTCGCATTTGTGCAGATGTGGAAAACTATTAATCAGTATATTCTTGATGTTAATGGGATTTCTTTCGACTGGATGTGGTAACGACAGAGAACGCAAGGCACCTGATTTTGTGCTAAAAAGTCTTGACAACAGGGAAGTTTCACTAAGTAGCTTAAAAGGCAATGTAATGTTACTTAATTTTTGGGCTACCTGGTGTGGTCCTTGTCGAATGGAAATCCCGGATTTAATTCAGCTGGAGAAAACATATCATGAAAAGGGTTTAAGAGTAATAGGAATAGTTTTGGGGTCAGGTAGCGCAGAAAGCGTAATGAAATTTGCTCAAAGATATGGCATAAACTACATGATTTTAATGGGAAACAATAAGGTAACCGAGGCTTATGGTGGTATTCGCGGTGTACCGACAACCTTTCTTATTGATCGTCAGGGTAATATCCAAAAGTTTTATGTGGGAGCACGATCGTACAGAACTTTTGAAAAGGATATCTTACCGCTCCTAAACCAGCACTAACTGGAAAAAGAAGAAACCATATCAACTAAAAAAGGGACTCATCAGCAGTCCCTCTTCTTTAGTTTGACCTTTAATCTTGTAGCGGGGGCTGGATTCGAACCAGCGACCTTTGGGTTATGAGCCCAACGAGCTACCAACTGCTCCACCCCGCAATCAGTCTTGATATAAAATATAACAAAATAAAACGATTGTCAAGAGTTTTTTTTAATCCTTTCACTATATCTTTTTAGCTCAGCAGTACCGTAAAAAGCCAAAAATAAAACTTGACTAATATAACTTTTTTATATATATTTTGAGTATTTAAAATGAAGATATTAATTTCGACATTGAGCCTTGGGCTGCACGAGTTTGATTTTAACGAGTCAGCAGCCGAGTTGGAGATTGAAGACACTACTACTTTCCGCCATGATGTATTTACTAAAGTGTGGCTGGAGAAGGGTGTAGACCATCTCTACATTAGAATACGAGCACAAACAGTAGGACATTTTGTCTGCGACCGCTGCTTAGAGGAGTTCGAGAGGGAAATTGCCGATGAAGTAAAATTATATTATTCCAATAAATCATTCATCAGCAATTTTGAAGAGCAGGGTTGGGAAGAAGAAGTTCGTCCTCTCCCACCAGATCTTAAGGAGATCGACCTCAGCAAAGATGTAAGGGACACGATTCTGTTAGCAGTACCTATGAAATTGTTATGTAGTGAATCATGTAAAGGACTTTGTCCTATCTGCGGGGCGAATTTGAATCAAGGGGTTTGTGACTGCTCTCGAGAGTCGATGGATCCCCGCTGGAGGGCGTTGAAAAAACTGTTGCAAAGTTGAAAGTAAAAGGATTAAATTGAATAACGCGAGGTAAAGTTATGGCTAATCCAAAACGTAAACATTCGCATTCACGGCGTAATAAACGACGCACTCACTGGAAATTGACGGCTCCTAATGTTGTAGAGTGTAGCCATTGCTATCAGCCCAAGTTACCCCATAGAGCTTGTCCCAACTGTGGCTATTACAAGGAACACTTGGTCTATATGCCCAAGGAAACGTAAAGTTTTTTCTGAGGTTGTGCTAAATGCGAATTGCAGTAGATGCTATGGGTGGTGATTTTGCCCCTGGGGCTATTGTTGAAGGAGCAGTACAGGCAGCGCGGGTTTCTAAAGGGCACTATGAAATTGTTTTGGTGGGTGATAAACGAAAAATTCAAGAGGAATTATCTAAATATCCACTCGACAATCTCCAGATCAGCGTACACCACACTTCTCAAAAGATTGAGATGAATGACCCCCCCACCGCGGCACTTAAGGAAAAAAAAGACTCTTCTATTGGAATAGCTGTTCGATTGCATAAAGAGGGAAAGGTGGATGCAGTGGTAAGTGCTGGCAATACGGGAGCATTCATGACCGCAGCGCTGTTTGAATTAGGACGTATCCCAGGGGTGCATCGTCCAGCGTTAGGATCATTTATCCCTACGGAGAGAGGAGTATCCATTATCATTGATGTCGGCGCTAACGCTGATTGCAAGCCATTCAATCTATTACAATTCGGGATTATGGGATCAGTATACGTTGCTCATGTTTTCGACACCCAAAATCCTACAGTGGGATTGTTGAGCATCGGAGAAGAAGAGAATAAAGGTAGCAAACTTATTCGCGAAGCTCATCAGTTATTCAAGAATAGCCACCTCAATTTCATTGGTAATGTCGAAGGTCGCGATATCCTAAAGGGTAAAGCCGAGGTAATAGTTTGTGACGGGTTTGTCGGCAACGTGGTACTCAAGTTTACTGAAAGTATGGTAGGAATGTTAACCAGCACAATCCGAAGAAAAGTTGGGGGCAATATTCTTGGTAATATTGGCGCTTACCTACTAAAACCCACTTTTCGCAAACTGCGCAAATTGATGGATTATCAAGAATACGGTGGGGTACCGCTTTTAGGGATTAAAGGGGTGAGTATTAAGTGCCATGGTAGCTCTACTCCCAAAGCCATCCGTAATGCCATCCGTGAAGCGCAAAAAATGATCACTGAAAATGTCAATGGGTTAATTGAAGCACAAATTGCTAAAGAGTTAGGAGGATAGATTTGGAACAGTACTCTTCTATGATTACAGGAACAGGATCGGCTGTACCAGAAAAGGTTCTTACCAATGATGACTTAGCTAAAATGGTAGATACTTCCGATGAGTGGATTCGCACTCGTACTGGTATTCGGGAAAGACACATTGCTGAAGATGGAATCGCTACTTCTGATTTAGGGGCCCGGGCTGCTCAGGAAGCACTGGCCGAGGCAAACCTTGCTGCCGAAGAGTTAGATCTGATTATTTTTGGTACGATCACGCCTGACATGTATTTCCCCTCGGCTGCTTGTTTTGTTCAAAATAAAATTGGCGCCAACAATGCAGCCGCTTTCGACGTCAGCGCGGCTTGCTGTGGCTTTCTGTATGGCCTCGATTTGGCGGACAATTTAATTGCCACCGGTAAGTATCACAATATCTTAGTGCTGGGAGGTGAAATCCTCAGTCGTATCACTGATTGGAATGACCGTGCTACTTGTGTGCTCTTTGGCGATGGTGCGGGTGCTGCTGTAGTGCAACCCTCCGATGGCAAGCGCGGTATTGTCGGCAATTACATTAAAAGTGATGGTAGCCTTGCTCATCTTCTCAATATGCCAGGCGGCGGCTCTTTGCTTCCACCTTCTAAGGCTGCCGAAGACCCCAAATCTTTTTACCTGCAAATGGAAGGACGAGAGGTTTTTCGCTATGCGGTAAGCTGCATGGGGGATGCAGCAACCACAATCATGAGTCAAAATGGCTTTACCGGCGATGACCTGGCTTTATTTATTTCACACCAAGCTAATATCCGCATCATTCAGGCAATTGCCAAACGTTTAAATGTACCCGACGAAAAGGTCTTTATTAATTTAGATAAATACGGCAACACCTCGGCGGCCTCTATTCCAATTGCCTTAAATGAAGCACGTAAAAGTGGTCGAATCAAATCAGGGGATTTGGTTCTAATGGTCGCTTTTGGGGCCGGGTTCACCTGGGCATCCAGTTTAGTTCGCATGTAACTTCTGAATTCATTCTAACAGAAATGGCAGCGTAAACAATGAAATTAGCGCTAATCAACCCGCTATTTTTGTGCACAGTGTAATTGTAGCTCATTTATTAGCAGAGCGCGGCGTTCGTCCGGCAATAGTTGCAGGACACAGTCTGGGCGAATACTCTGCCTTAGTAGGAGCGCAAGCCATTAGTTTTGAGGATGGCTTGCAGTTAGTGAAGCTGAGGGGAGAATTAATGCAGCAAGCTGGCAACCGCAATCCCGGCACCATGGCAGCAATCCTGGGTTTGAAAACTGAACAAGTAACAGCAATCTGTCGAGAAGCCGAGGATGCTGGAGTAGTAGTGCCCGCCAATTTTAATTCACCTGAGCAAGTGGTTATTTCTGGATCTATTACGGGGGTACACAAAGCGATGGAATTGGCTAAAACCAAAGGGGCTAAACGAGTGGTAGAATTGGTAGTCCAGGAAAAGTTCTTTGTGGCTTGCTCAGGCGTATTGATCGTCAGGCCGTTTGTGAAACAGTGGGAACTGTAGAGGAAATTGAAAATATCCACAACTGATTTGTGTTCACATTTCTGGGAAAGAAGTAGGTTCTATAAAACATTCAGGAGGTTATTTTGCGTTTCAAAGACAAAGTAGCAATTGTCACCGGATCGGCCAGAGGCATAGGAAGCACAATTGCGCTGAAGTTAGCTAAAGAAGGTGCTAATGTAGTAATAACTGATGTAGTTTTAAATGCTACTGAAAGTGTAACCTCAGAGATTGAAAAGTTAGGATCGCGATATTTGGTAATCAAAGCCGATGTAAGCAATGCTGACGAGGTAAACACATTAGTAAAACAAACAATAGCTGAGTTCGGCAAAATTGATGTTTTGGTGAACAACGCTGGTATTACCCGCGATACTTTGCTGCTGCGGATGCGAGAGGAGGACTGGGATGCGGTTCTGCGGGTAAATTTAAAAGGAACGTTCCAATGCACTCAGGCCGTTGCTAAGGTGATGGTGAAGCAACGCTTTGGTAAAATAATTAACATCGCCTCAGTAGTAGGACTAATGGGCAACGCTGGCCAGGCAAACTACGCTGCCTCCAAGGCTGGAATAATCGGGTTCACAAAATCTGTGGCAAAGGAGTTGGCTTCCCGCGGTATCACCGTGAACGCTGTGGCTCCAGGATACATCGAAACCGAGATGACGCAAAAATTATCGGAGACCGTGAAAGAGAACTTCCTTAAGGTAATTCCACTTGCCCGTCCCGGACAGCCAGAGGATGTAGCCAATGTAGTAGCTTTTCTGGCCTCCAGCGAGGCCGACTACATTACTGGCCAGGTAATTCAAGTGGATGGCGGCATGCTAATGTAGAAAAGGTTCACCACAAGTGAATTTCTCGCTTCCCAGGGCTAAAGAATACTTTCGAAAATTAAATTAGAAATAACTGTAAAAACTTAAAGCTACAAAAGAGGAGGTGAAAAAGGTATGGCAGTTGATGCACGAGTAAAGGAGATTATCGTGGAACAGTTGGGTGTCGATCCGAATCAGGTTACCGAAGATGCCAGTTTTATTGAGGATCTGGGCGCCGACTCACTCGATACTGTGGAACTGGTTATGGCTTTCGAAGAGGAATTTGGCATCGAAATCCCCGACGAAGACGCCGAACAGCTGACCACTGTTGGCAAAGCTGTTGAATATCTCCACAAAAAGTTAGAAGAAAAGAACTAATAACCTCTGTAAGGGGGCAAATTATTAATAATTGTTTGGCCAAAGGTCCCTAACATTATCTCATTCTGAACGCGAAGGAGGAAATGCTTCTGGTTCACTCCCAATGGCTAAACTGGTACAAATTATTAGATATTCTTATCTAAGCGATCGGTGGGACATTTCCCACCGATCTTACTGTTTTTTATTCTGACAAAGGTTATTTTTTAAGGGCTGTATCAAAAGTCCATTCTGACAATACGTCACCACAACATGATGTGATAAAAAAGGTATTTATGTGAACATATGGCGTATCATCATTTTGTTTAGACACTTTTGATACAGCCCCAAAACGGAACAGATCCCCTTTAGAGTTGAGTTAATAAGTTGGAACTAAGTAATGAGGTAGCTATGAAAAGACGGGTTGTGGTAACAGGTATGGGAGTTATAACGCCAATCGGTTTAACGGTAGAGGAATTTTGGCAATCTTTAATTCAGGGTACAAATGGGGTAGCTCCAATTACTCGGTTCGATACTACTAACCATATTACAAAATTTGCGGCTCAGGTAAAAAATTTCGACCCATTAAACTACATCGATCGTAAAGATTCGCGGCGTATGTGCCTGTTTACCCATTATGCCGTCGCTGCGGCCAAATTAGCTATTGAAGACTCTGGATTAGATTTCTCTAAGGAGGACACTAACCGCATAGGGGTAATCGTGGGCTCTGGTATTGGTGGAATGATTACTTTCGAGCGGGAATACGGAAAATTGTTTAAGAGCGGCCCCAGTCGGGTCAGTCCATTTTTTATTCCTATGATGATTTCGGACATTGCGCCTGGCTATATTTCCATTATTTACGGTTTGAAAGGGCCAAACTACGCTACCACTTCCGCTTGTGCTACCAGTGCTCATGCCATCGGTAATGCTTTTCGTAGCATTCAGTATGGCGAAACAGATATTATGATCGCAGGTGGAAGCGAAGCTCCTATTACTCCGATGGGATTAGCCGGGTTTAATAATATGAAAGCTATCTCAGAGCGTAATGACGCTCCAGAGAAAGCCAGTCGTCCTTTTGATGCCCAA
Source organism: Candidatus Zhuqueibacterota bacterium 4484_219 (assembly GCA_002085035.1). GTDB lineage: Bacteria > Zhuqueibacterota > JdFR-76 > JdFR-76 > 4484-219 > 4484-219. The sequence goes on along the minus strand of MZGM01000089.1, from coordinate 2,639 downwards.
CGTGATGGCTTCGTTCTTAGCGAAGGCGGGGGCATTGTAGTACTGGAAGACCTGGAACATGCTAAAACACGGGGAGCTAAAATTTATTGTGAGATAGTTGGGGTCGGTTACACTGCTGATGCCTATCACATTACCGCTCCCGATTCTAATGGTGACGGCGCTTACCGAGCGATGAAATTGGCAATTGAAGACGCAGGTGCCAAACCAGAGGATGTTGATTACATTAATGCTCACGGCACCTCTACTCCTGCAAATGACAAGACTGAATCATTGGCGATTAAGCGGCTTTTTGCTGAACATGCTTCCGATGTCCTGGTCAGTTCCAACAAATCAATGATCGGACACATGTTAGGAGCGGCTGGAGCAGTGGAATTGGTCGCTACGGCTATGACTGTTAAACATGATATCGTAACGCCTACCATTAACTATGAGTATCCCGATCCAGATTGCGATCTGAACTACGTTCCCAACCAGGCAGTAAAAAAGACGGTCAACTTGGCAATCAGCAATTCTTTCGGTTTCGGGGGCCATAACGTCTGCATTGCGGTAAGGAAATATGAGGAGGAAAACTAAAATTTTGCTCTCTCAATGGATTCGACAAATTGCTCGAAAGTTAGGATTGGACACAAAGACAACAAAAGTTAAAGGAGAAGTGTTTGCCAAATATTCTGAGCTACAACAAAAATTAGGATATCAATTCAAAAGTCTGGATTTACTTTTGGAAGCACTAACTCACCGGTCTTGCCTCTCAGATCCTAAACATGATTCAGCGATAACTAATGAACGACTGGAATTTCTGGGAGACTCTGTTGTCGGATTGGTAGTCAGTAATTATCTTTTTGCCACATTCCCAGAAAAGAACGAGGGCGAACTTACAGAGATTAAATCATTAATAGTTAGTCGTAAGATTCTTGCCAAGGTTGCTCGAAGTTTAGAAATCGGCAAGTACATACGCTTGGGGATGGGTGAGGAAAAGTCGGGGGGGCGAGAGCGCAATTCTATTATTTCCAATGCAGTTGAAGCTTTGATAGGCGCCGTTTATATTGATGGAGGATATCAGCAAGCAGGTCGCGTCATAAATAAATTACTTCTCTCTCACGTAAATGAATTTGTTAAAAGCGAATTAGCCAAGAATTACAAAAGTAAACTTCTAGAATATTCACAAAGCCAGGGTTGGGGAACTCCAGAATATGAAATCTGCACGGAGACGGGACCAGACCATGCAAAGGTTTTTGAAGCAATAGTACGTGTCCAGGGACAAAAAATAGGCCTGGGAAGTGGTAGAAGCAAAAAACAAGCTGAACAGAACGCAGCAAAGGAAGCTTTAGAAACGCTAAACCAACTGTGAATGGAGGAAAATATGGATTATTTCTTGACTGAGCAACAACAAATGCTAAAGGAACTAGCACATAAGGTAGCAGAGGAAAAAGTACGTCCGGTAGCTGCTAAATACGATGAAAGTCACGAATTTCCTTGGGATATCGTAAAAATTTTTGCAGACCTTGGTTTTTTCGGTGTTTACATCCCCGAAGAATATGGTGGATTAGGGGGAGGCGTGATGGATTTGGTGATAACAGTAGAGGAACTCTCTCGAGCCTGTGGCGGAATTGCTCTGGCAGTAGCTGCTACTGCTTTAGGGGCCTACCCGATTCTTATGGCTGGTAATGACGAGCAGAAGAAACGTTATTTGCCCGATCTTGCGGAGGGTAAATACCTTGCCGGCTACTGCCTCACTGAGCCCGAGGCAGGTTCGGATGCTGGAGCTGTACGTACCAGAGCTGTCCGCGATGGTGATTACTACATTCTTAATGGGACGAAACATTTTATTACTAACGGTAGTGTAGCTAAATTGTACACAGTATTTGCTTCTACCGATCCCAGTCGTGGCATACGTGGTATCTCCGCCTTCCTTGTTGAAGATGGCTTTCCGGGATTAAGCTATGGCAAACTTGAGGACAAACTGGGTATCCGAGCCTCGGCTACCAGTGAAATACTTTTTCAGGATTGTCGTGTGCCCAAAGAAAACTTATTAGGAAAGGAAGGACAAGGATTCCGTATTGCTATGGAAACCTTCGACAGAACCCGACCAGGAGTAGCTGCACAGGCGGTAGGAATTGCCCAGGGTGCTTTGGAATTAGCACTGGAATACACCAAGCAGCGAAGGCAGTTTGGGCAAACAATCGCCTCTTTTGAGGCAATCCAATTCATGTTAGCTGACATGGCCACTCAGGTAGAAGCAGCACGTGCCCTTGTCTACCAAACTGCTCGAATGATCGATAGCGGAGCCAAAGACATTAGCCGTGAATCGGCCATGTGTAAATTATTCGCTTCCGACACTGCCATGAAAGTAACTACTGATGCAGTACAACTATTCGGCGGCTACGGCTACATGCGTGATTATCCCATCGAAAAATACTTCCGCGATGCTAAAATTACTCAAATATATGAAGGCACTAACCAAATCCAACGTCTGGTTATCGGTCGACATCTAATAAAGAGAGGATTTTGAAAAAATTCTGGATGGGTTTTTTACCCTTAGCCGGCGCAACTATTAAAAAAGCCCCTCTACAGAGAGGGGCTTTTTGCTGCTAAAACCTTCAAATACTGGTTGCAATTAGTTGGGAAAATTTTTATATTTT
>MZGM01000088.1 GCA_002085035.1 Candidatus Zhuqueibacterota bacterium 4484_219 | reverse complement strand
ACCACTTTTACAGGCACATCTCCAAGCCGGCGAGTAGCATGTTCCGTTCCTGGTGGAATATACGCTGCGCTCCCGGGACGGATTGGATATACCTTGTCCCCAATGCGAATCTCTCCCACTCCACTAATCACGTACACTGCCTCTTGATCGTCATGGACCTGAACTGGTCCGAACTCCACCGCATCATACTCTGCTACCCCCATACTGAATCCAGAATCTCCAGTAATTAAATCTTTACTCCACCGATCTGAATAAATGTTCTTCCTAACCTCTTGTTCATGAACTATCATTAGTATCTTCCTCCAATTCTTTTATACCAGATTCGGAAGAATTCTGTCAAAGATTTGCGCCCACTGAAGACTTGGCGGTTTCTACGCCTCTGCTGACCTGACAGATTTTGCGAGCTTTGCTGTTGAATGTTCAGGCCTTGATTTACCCACATAAGATAGCGAAAGATAGCGAAGAACCAATTGTTAGCTCTCGCACTTAACGTAGTCAGCAGTTTAAAACCGCCAAACTGCTCAGTAAATCTTTAAGTTCCTTAGCCCACGACTTAAGCCGTAGGCTAAGGAAAGATAAAAACCAATAAACCTGTTTTAACGGTTTTCTGACAAAATTAACCCCCAAAACCGTGAAAAGAGCCTCTACAAGTTCAAGATACGCTCTGCGTTTTTATGCAAGATGCACTGTCGGGCTTCCTCGGAAATATCCACAGTTTTAAGATAATCAATAATTGGTGTTTTCTGCCTTGGCTTCAAGTAATCTGTACCGAAGAGGAGTCGGTCTTTGTTGCGCTCTAAGAATTGGCGGCCGAATTCTGGATCACGAGTCAGAGCATTATATCCGGAGCTAGCAGAGAGATCCCCGTAGATGTTAGGATAGGTTTGAAAAAAATAATCTACTTTCCCGCCGGGCGTCACCGGGCGTTTGGGGTACCCTCCCCGATCTTCGTCACGCACGTCGCCGCTGATCTCTGCCCACCAGTGTGTGGCGTGCAGAATAAATGTGGTTTCCGGTGCTGCCTGGAGCACGCGCTCCAACCCCGGCAATCCGACCTTATCAGTATTTCGAAGGTAATCCATATGGATCAAAATGGGGATACCCAACTCCCCACATGCTTTGTGGATTGCCATCAGTCGGGGATCATCTACCGGAAGTCCCGCCAAACATTCACCGAATCCCTTGGCACCCTGCTCCACGTATTCCCCAATAATTGAGCGAAAATCAGTATCTGGACTGGAGTTTCTGATGCGAGGGTCAACATTGCAAAAAGGGATCAATCGATCAGGGTAACGTCGGCAAGATTTAAGAACATACGGGGAGGGAACATAATAATCTAACTCCTCGGGGTTCTCGATAGCCAATACCACTGCTTTTTCGATACCCTTCCGATCCATCCAACGGACAAGTTTTCCAGCAGTTAAGTACGGTTCGCGATAGCGAATTTTGCCTATGTGGGTATGGATGTCAATCATACAATTTCTCCTTCATAAATCGTGCTAAATTAGTAATTAGAATTCAGTATTAGATAATCTGGAAACAGTAAGAATATTTCACCATTGTCTCATCCATCTGAGTATTACTTCGGTAGCAACCCCGATAGCCCAACTATGTCCAATGTCACCGAAATGGAAAACTTGCAACGTTAGCTATTTCGGTGCTCAATCTCTTCTCCCCCGAACTAAACAGCGAATTGCTCTATTTAACAACAAATATTTACTAGCCCAGTTTTACTTGGCGCATTCACATTTAATTCCTATTTTATCCAGTGTTACTTTCTCCATTTCCCAAGCCCACTTCACTGTACAGCTCCGTCATCTCATTAGCAAGTACAGTTCCAATTGCAGGATCAAAACAGTAATCGCCGCGGATCATAGGAACAGAGTAAGCAGCATAGGAAAATTCACTTTTTTGTTTGTCGTTCAACGCATACTGATCCTCTGTGGGTGCGTACCCTTTGTAATCATTTGCATATCCGACGACAAAAACCTTTCCCGGCTGGACGTTACGCTCTACCGTCTTCTTGATGGCGTTAAACATTTCGAACGGATGTCCGATGAAACCCATTTCGCCTATCCTGATGGCCTGCAGTTCGACGGTCATTTCGGGCGGGTCCTCTTTGCTGAGCTTCCGGAGCACGGCAGTAGTGGCATACAACTCGAAAGTAGCGCATTGCTCTTCCTTCTCATCTAAAGACTCCTTCCGCAAAACTCGCTTTGCCGCGGCAAGACTCCGTTCCAGTTCTTCCTTGTCGGGAAGTTGCTGTCTGAGGGTAACAAAACGACTGCTTACTCCGATGGAATCTACTCGCACAGGGTTTGCTTCTTTCAGTCCTTGACGCAGAATTTGTGCATACCGTGTCGCCAGTTTTTCCAAATTCCTCAGTGAAACCACTTCTGGCTTATGGCAATAAATAGGGTTGATATCCCCACAAGCTCCTTGAAGAAATAGTGCTACAGCATCTCCATTCTCCCGTGCTACTATGTTAGAGGCTACACCTACAAAATCTCCATGTATTTTGAACGTTTGTTCACAGCAGACTACAGGATGCACCGAGTAAAAGCTTGCTAATCCGATTAACTTTTGCCTTGAACTGAATTTGAAAACAATCGCTTTCTCGTCCAGCGGTTCTCCTGTACTCTCTCCGTTCCGCTTACCACCGTACTCCCGATTGTAGCAAAACTCCGCTACCGGTACCTCTACCTCGGCTACAGACATCTCAGCTTCGACAAGATTTTTGTGTGCTTGATATGCAGCCTGAGCAATTTTCCCGGGTAACCTGGCTAAATATCTCTGGTCTGGTTCACCTAGCCCAATGAAATCAACCGTTGCCGGACCTGAATGCGTGTGCGTGCAGCAAACCATAATTGCGTCGGCCGGCACACCCGTGAGTTCCGAGGCATAGCTTCTGGCTTCATCAGCAATTTGCTTGCTCAACCCAATGAGATCACAAGCCACAATGATAATTTCTTCCCCGCCCGCTCCAACAGCCATTGCTTTTGCATAAAGTGGCTCATACACTCCATTTGATCGCCGCCGCAGAAAAAATCCAAAGCCGCACAATTCCACACCAACTGGCGGTGTAATATCCGTCTGTGCAAACCCTGCTTTCATTGTCTCGGTTAGGCTTTGATGCCCAACTTTTCAAGATTCTCTTTGCTATTGTCTCCTATCCACAGTTCCAACCCCTGCGGCAAAGTATTTTGAAAATTCAGACTGGCCTCGTCTAATTTTTTCAGATGCTCTTCTGTCAAAGGAATGTCCACTGCATGGATATTTTCTTCGAGATGTTTCAACTTTCTTATCCCACTTAACACACTCACTACAACATCTCTTTCCATGACCCATTTCAAGGCTACTTGAGAAGGAGTGGCCCCTATCTCCGCCGCTACATCCTCTACTACTTTCACTACTTTTATTGCTCTGGCATAAACAGGTTCATTAAAAAGAATGTTGGCCTGACGAATCTTTTCCTGGACATTTTTGACATCCTTGTCAAAGTTTCCACTTAAAAGTCCCTGAGCTAATGGACTGTAAGCGAGAAAACCGATATTTTTCTGTTTACAAAATTCACTGACTCCTTCCACATCATAAAACCGCCACAACAAAGAATATGGCACTTGATTTGTGACTATGAAGTCAAGGGCTTGCTCACCCAAGCCTTCAAGATTATGCAACCTGAAGTTACACACCCCGGCGAAACGAATCAGACCCTCTTGCTTCAATTTAATCAGCGAGTTAAAAACGTCCTCATAATCTTTTTTTTCCATATCGGCCTTATGCCAGGTACCGGGAATGTTTATTTTAGGCCAGTGAATCTGGTATAAATCGACATAGTCGGTTTGCAACCTTTTCAGACTTCCTTCCAGTTCCGAACGAGCTGTATTGTAATCATACTCTTGACGACTCAACTTAGTGGCCAATAAAACTTTGTCTCTTTTACCTTTCAGAATTTTTCCCAGTACTTCTTCCGAGGTTCCATAAGCTTTGGCAGTGTCAATTAAGTTGACCCCTGCATCTATAGCTTCGTCAATAATTTTCTGGTATTCCTCAAGGGGAGACAATTCCCCCCAAACGGCGGCATGTCCAAATTGCCAGGTACCTACTGCAATTTTACTTACTTTTACCCCGGTATTAGCCAACTCTTTGTACTGCATTCTACCCTCCTTGTGTTTGTCTTTGCTTGTCATAAGTTGTTCCAGATTAAATTTTGGATACAACTAAGCTCATTTAAAATGATTATCCAACGCGCTATGTGTAACAAGAAATCAAATTATTTATTCCTCTTTTCTCTCCATACTGCCTTTCATCCAACCTCTTGATAGCCAAAGAGCAATTGGGCTGATAATGGCAATAAGACCATAGATAAACCACATGGTTTCAGTGTTCATTTGTCCCGGAGATACACCCGCAGGACAATATTTCATTAAGAACCAACCAGAATAGAGACTTGTGATAACTTTTGTTAGAAACCATGGAAATTGTCCGATTCCCATGTAGATACCTGTCATGTTCTTAGGGGCAATCTCAGCGATCCACTGCAAAAATCTGGGCTGCCACATAGCTTCTCCGATAGTCATTATTATCAAGTAGCCAAAGACATTGTAAATAGTGGGACCCAGAGCCAGTAGAAAAGTCGGAGAAGCCATTACAAAGGTACCAGCAATCATCATTTTATAAGTATCACGTTTGCTGGTGAGTGCTGCTACCATCGGTGCTAAAATAAAAATTAGTAATGGATTAAAATTAACAAAAAATTCAAAATTATTGCTAACAATTCCTGTAAATGCTCGACTGAAATACTGAGGAAGTGTAAGCCAATTGTGAGCAAAAAGGGTTTGAACAGGGATGAGAATAAAGATGAAAAACATGAACCGCAAATCTTTGATGGGAAAATTACTGACGTAATACTTAATTTTTTCTTTGATAGATTTTTGTGCTTCTAAATCCTTCTCCGCTTTGATTTTTTCCTGAGTTTTTGCACTGGCGTTAGTAATAGCAAGTTCAACTGTCTTCTTGGACAATATCAAGGCTACCAAAATTATTTCTAAAGCTGTTAATCCAACATACACCCAATAGACTCCCAAAATGCCATAACTCTTCCTAATGGGTGGAGAGATTAAGCCAGGCAGAAATCCACCCAGATTCATAATAGCATACAGCATAGCATAACCCATTGCTGCTGTTTTGGGGGTGGTAAATTTTTTCACAGCGGTGTAACAAGCAGGCTGATAAATGCCATAACCCAAAATGATCCCCATAATGCCAGCCATAGCCCACTTGTGGGCGGTTGCCCACAGTCCCCCGGGACCCATGTGAGGTGCTATTGTTAGAAACAACCTTCCAATTAACATAAACGATAAAGCAATGAGAAGAGCTTTTCTTACTCCAATCCAATCGACGGTTGCACCTAAAAACAGCATACTTAAAGTAATCCCCGCTGTAAGGACACCTACCATTCTACCAGCGACAATATCATTCAACTTGATAAAATTATTAAAGTAAATAGCAAGAAGTGATAAGACGCCAAAATAAGTTAATCCTTCCAGCAAATAGGTTAGATTAATGCCCCACAGGGCCCGCGGTGCTTTAATAAGATTTCTGAAAGGATCAATCACCTCTCGAAATGGATTTTGATCCTTAATCTCTCCGCCCTCTTCTATTGACATAGTAAATATCCCATCTCAAATATGTTTGTAACTTGCAGTTTTACTGAGCACTACCCCCTTCGTACAGTCATCCCCCAACCTCCAATATCCTCTGGATTTCCTTTGTCGCCGGCAAGTAGTTCCTTATAGTTCTCCGCCACTTTACGAAAAGCAAAAGCATATTCCTCGATTATCTGGGGACGATAATGCTTAAACCAGGGAACTGAAAAGGTCCTTTCTTGAATAGTCTCCGATACGGGCAAACTTCCCGGGGGTTGCCTTACGTCAGAAGTAGAATTGGCAATCCGGGTCGGCTTCCCTTGATTGTAAACATCTATGGTGTTGAAAACTGGATGGAGATGCAAAGATTTGTTGCATCCAGGAGTGCTATTAAATCCTTCAGCCCTTACTGCCTCGCAAAATCTGCTAACTGAAAGCCCCTCTAACTCCTCAGGATGATAGAGTCCGAGGGGAGCATACCAGCC
>MZGM01000087.1 GCA_002085035.1 Candidatus Zhuqueibacterota bacterium 4484_219 | reverse complement strand
TTTTTTTATTAGTAAAAAAATTCAACTACGAGCTTCTTACTCAAGAACCTTATATTCAGCCCCGGTTAGTTTTTTCAAAGCTGTCTGAGCAGCTTTGCGATCGGCTTCATCTTTATATTCTACCAACATATTCAATAATGGCCGCACCGCTCTTTTATCCCCTATCTCACCCAGGGCGTAAGCAGCTTCTTGACGAACAGCAGGAACCTCATCATTAAGTAGTTTGATAAGTTGCCTTAAGGCCCCAGGAAATCTGGTGTGCCGGAGAATTTGTACCGCTACATAACGAACTTCATCATCAGGATCTTCGGTCATTTTCACAAATAAAGGATTTAACCTGGAATCCCAAAAGCATTCCAAAGCTGCTAAAGCTTTTACCCGCACCTCTGCGCTAGTATCTTGCAAAGCTTCTATCAATGCATCTTCTGCTGCAATATACCTCAACACTCCCAAAGCCTCAGCAGCTTTAAGAGGCAAGCTCTCCCCCACCAGGGCATCTATCAGTGGTTCTACTGCCCGGGAATCACCTATCTTACCCAATAGTTGTATCGCGATAAAACGACTTCTCTCGTCGCCACTTCGCATTACCTGGATAAGAGGCTCTACTGCTGATTTCCCCATAAGAAGAAGTTGATAGCTGGCATCAATTCGTGTCTCTTTATCTCCACTTTTCAACTGCTCGATGTAGTGGCAGGCTCTTCTTTCGCCACAATTTAACACCATGATTAAAAGCCCTAATAGCAGAAAAACAGCAAACTTGACTCGCATCGGTTAGCCCTCCTGTTTGAGAACTTAGCCCATCGAGCAACTGGAATATCGAAGTGATGAATTTGCTTTTTCTAACACTTCGGTAATCCACTGCTCACAGTGGTTTTTATGATACTTATTGTCCACTATCAGACAGAATTTGTCCAAATTGATCCAGCTTTCCGATTTTCCTTATATTATACTCCTTAATATAACGAAGATGTTCCTTATCCATTGGATAACTTTCATCTTCCCCATAAGGATAATTGGACATTTCATGAAAAGGTAGAGGTGCCACAGTAGATGAAAATGCCGTGTAGGGATCTTTCTCTTTCACAAACCCATCTACAAAAAGCAGAAAGTCTCGTGTCCAACCGGCAGGAAGTTCAGGCACCGAATCGGCTGCAAATTCTAAAGCTACTTCATCGCCATGGCCTGCGATGACAAATTTGTCGTCGGTCTGCATCAGCAACTCCCGTACATCTCCATATCGAGTATAATAGCCTGGCTGGTCATCCCAAAGTGCCTCAGGCAGAGCCTGATAATAATCATACTCCAGCGGTTCTTTGCCATCGGGACTGTAATACTTGGGAAAGCCCTTCCACTGCAGTCGGGCAATAGATGGGGCAAGAATAGTTGTACGTATCGGTATTTCTTCGGCAAAAGTGCTGACCAGTATTTCATCCCAGTATATCCGCATATTGGTAGTAATCTTTACCCGGTAGTCATCAGTGAGAAATTTGTCGGTCAAATCCAAAGTCATAGTTTTGGGTAGACCGGCAGGATAACCCATGTCCTCAATTACTGTTTTCCAATTACCATTTTTATCTACTACTTGAAGATAGGGAGCAATGAGCGGCATCCCGTCATGATAGGCAAAAAAGTTGCCGGTTGAATTCCAATAATCCGTCCAACCGTGCATAACCAGTAAAATTTTCTTAGCTCCAGAAAGATCACCAAGGTCCAAAACAATAGAATGAGTTTCAGCATAGCCGATATAAGGAAAAGGAAAAAGTCTAAAATTGGTGGGATAGTTTCTATCTCGCTTGCTAATTAGTGGCAGGATATTATTACCCCAATCATCCACTGCTGCAACTGGAGGACGCGCATCTTTGACTACATGAATATGATACTTCGGCCAGGGTGGTGCCATTAACAGCCGCTCGTTGGGGTAAATTTCAACATCTTCGGGATGATCAATAACATACAGCTTCACTTCATCAAAGTAATCTACTTCTTCCATCAGTTCTACCAGTCTGAGAGAATATTTGTCATTTTTGGGCCGTAGAAGATGTCTATCGATCTTAATATACTCTGTGGGATCCGGATAATAATGTTGGCCCGGAGTCAGCCAGAGACCAATAAAACCCGCACCCAGAAAATCAGTAACAAATTGATACCTTGTTCCGTCCCAGCTAAAAAGAATAGGACAGGATGCCTTTTTGCCTAACTCTGTAAAAGCCACACATTCCTGAGCTGCCACATTAGCCTGAGCCTGACGAATACCACTGGGCCAGATAACCCGCACTAAATCCACTCGCTTCCGATTACCAAGGCCAAAATTCAACTGAAAAGCGTCTTCCGATAAGTAACCCGAGCTTCCTCTTACCTCCTTCTTCTGCCACAGGTTTCCAGACTTCACTTCTACTTTCGTTCCAATACCACTGATATTGCTACTCTCCCGACCGATAATACAAACCTTAACCCAATTGTTTTGATTACCTCCCTCATTGCGGAGCAAAGAAGGAATTCCACCGGTGTTGATAACCAGAATATCGACATCACCATCTTTATCGTAATCACCAAAAGAAACGCCTCGTCCATCTGCACGGCTTATTACGTCTAACCCCACCTTAGAAGTAACATCTACAAATCCATCCTGACTATTTTTGAAAAGAGCATAGCCTTTGTTGTCAACTAAAAAAATATCCAAATAGCCATCGTTATCGTAATCAATAAAGCCAGCGTTCCACCCTATTTTAGCACCACGGGAACGAACCGCCTTTGAAAAACTTTCATCTAAGGAATAACCGTGGCCATTTTCATTTCGGTAAAGAGCAAAACAATCCTTGTTCCAACTGGTAATCAGCAAATCCATATAGCCATCGCCATTGTAATCCCCAGCACTGACTGCAACATTCAAACCCACCAAATCCATCCCGACATTTGGTGCTTCATTAAGGAAAGTTCCATCACGCTGATTGCTAAACAGCAAATTAGGAGTATCCTGATTAACTAGATAAAAATCGATGTCTTTGTCCTCATCAAAATCAGTAAAAACCGCTGTCACGCTTTTGCAATTTTCTGCTCCTACACCAGCGCTTTTGGTCACATCTATGAATCCGCCATCGTGATTATTATGATATAAGACATTAGGCTCTCCACCAAAATCTTGAGGAAATCTCGGAATTGAAGCTACAGTGACATTGTTCACATCAACAAAATTGGCTACATAGAGATCTAAGTAAGAATCATGATCAAAATCGGCAAAAGCTGCTCCCATACTCCATCCAGGGACTTCTACTCCAACTTCTCGAGTTACGTCAGTAAAAGTGACAGCCTGCCCACCGTTATTCCGATACAACACATTGGGTCCAAAATTGGTTACATAGAGATCAAGATCACCGTCGTTGTCATAATCAGCAAAAGTGCATCCCATTCCCATCCCGGTATCACCAACTCCGGCTACATCTGTAACATCTGTAAAAACCCCGTTTCCATCATTTCTAAAAAGTAAATTATTTGAGTCCTCAGCTTTTGGCGAACATCTAACAATGTAAATATCCAAATCGCCATCATTATCGTAATCGGCAAAAGCACCTCCGGAACCGAACAAAGGTACCAATTTATTTTTGATGTACTCTGTACTTTGTTCAGATTTTTGTACAGGAATACCTGAAACAAGTTGGGTTACATCTGGAAAAGACATTCCTCCTGGATTAGGCTCCACGTGTAAACCAGCCTCTTGGGTTACATCCACAAATTTGACCACAGGTTCTTGAGTTTCTTTTTTTTCAGGTTTTTGCCTTCCTCCCCACTCTTCCATAGCCATGCCGTATTTCCCCTGCTCTTGATAGGTCAGGTCTACGTTGCGACGATCGAAATATCCACCCTGCAACTTCTGAAAGGTCCGCATGAACTTTTTACCCTCTTCTTTGCGTCCTAAACGCGTCAACTCCCGAGCCAAATTATAGTAAGTAGACAAATTGTTGGGATCAAGTTCCAGGTTGCGTTTGAAGTGCTTCACCGCCTCTTTGCTTTTCTCCAACTTTGAAAGTACTACACCCAGATTGTAGTGAACAAATGGATCATTCGGATCGATCTTCTCCACTTTGCGAAAATAGTCAAGAGCTTGTTGGTATTTGCCCTTTATTTTATAGATAAGCCCAAGATTGAAGAGAGCATGGGGATTGTGATCATCCAACTCCAGTACCCGCAAAAATTGTTTGTAGGCATTCTCGTAGTCTCGTAGATAATAGTAAGCCAATCCTAAATTAACGTGTCCAGCAATGTACTTGTCGTAAGTTTGGATAGCCTTCTTAAATTCTTTGGCAGCGTCGGCATATTTGCCTTGTTCCAAATAAGCTACCCCGAGATTATTGTACCGATTTAGTACCTCTACGTATTGCGTAGGAATTTGTTGGACTTTCGATTTTTTCTGCCCACAGGAGCTGAAAATTGCTACAAAGGCACCTATGCAAACAAAAACACTGATCATTGAAAGACTCTTTGGCGACTTCATAACCTCCTCCGCTTTTGAGAACATTCTATAACTAACCAAATCTAAAATTATCGAATCAGAACAATCTTTGTTATGGCCACAAAGTTCCCGGTGTTCATTCTACAAAGATAAATTCCAGAGGACACTTGTTTACCTAAAGCATCGCACCCATCCCATTTGATGCGATATGTTCCAGCTTTTTCCCAACTGTTGGTTAAAGTCCGTACCAAACGGCCAACCAGATCATACAAATCCAAATTAAGACGAGAAGCTCTGGATAGTCGGCATTCAATAGTTGTCGAGGCATTAAATGGATTGGGATAATTTTGAAACAGGGAATGACCCTCAGGAACAGCTTTTGTCTTGTCTTCTGGTTGCTTTTCAACATTTGAAATAGCAGCCTTAAGCTGTTTCGGATCATAGATTACTACATGGTGTTTCCATACTTCTGGACGATCCCAGGAATCTTTACATTGGGGATGATTTGACCAGGACAATTGTCCTTGACGTAAATGTTCACGATCAGCGGTAGAGTCATCAGCATCGCAGGTCATAATATTTATGGGTAGAACCATCCCTATTTGTGGCACAAAGCGAGAGGGGAAAGCCTTATCATCCCAGGTGAGTGCAGAAAAAGGAAGTCTACCTTCATAAATCCAGTTGCCATTCGTACCCGTGGCATTAGCATTTACCTCGCCGTCTGGCCAGACCAAGTCACCAGGATGTGCTTTACCGTTATCATAAATGTGAGTATTCAATAAGTTAGTACCTGCATTGGCCTTGATGTGAATTTCATAGTCCGGCTCATCGCCAGTTTGATAATCTGTATGGGGTGGCTCAGAGGGCCGTTGATCATAAAGGCCCAGGTAATACTCCACAACATCCCCTTTCCATTGATCCGAGGCGCCCGGCTCAATAGGATTAACCAGAGTATCGTCAATCACCTTACCAGCAAGATACAGATTGTCCTTATCCATAGCCAACCAACAAGTGGCACTTTGATCCGATGGGCCATCAATATTTCCCAATGCAACCTTATTTTCAGGAGAATTGGGATCAAGATGCACCGAGAAAAGTGGTTCCCACTCGGAAAGATTCCCATCAACAGTAGGAGGCTGGAAATATTCACCATCGATCCAAATCGCAGCAAGAGCCCAGCGGGTATGACCAGTTGCTGGTTCCACGGTAGCATTGCTCCCAGGAACAACCGTAGTAGTTTCCACTCCGTTCGAAATTACAGTTACTGCATAGTAATAAGTAACCTGGGCAGGAGTTGTTGGTGTACATAACATGTATTCGTACGATTCTCGATTTTCCGGAATATTAGTACCTATTCGATAGACCTCCGGACTGGTAATCTCGCTTATTGGAAACGATGACATATAGACATTGTATGTTTCCCCGCTCAATTCCTGAGCGTCGGTCCAGGTAATGACGTGTACAGTATCGTGATTTACAACTCCGATATTAGATGGAACCTGGGAAAATATGGGAGAGCATAAATAGAGGAGGCTTATTAGAACTGATACAGTTTTGGAGATTGTTTTCATTTCATCTTCCGATTGTTAGATAGAGATTAACTTGATTATTATTTGGTGCTTGCCAATGCAATATATTCCACGATACCTTCCCCTTCCCTCAGAACCAATATCTGATTTGCTTGCACATCCTGAAATTCTTCCACCAGTCCACTAGGCCAGCGAATTTTCACAAGGTCAGCTTTTGGGTACTTTCCCAGACCAAAATGCAGTCGACGGTCATGACTTGAACAATAGCTACTACCGCTACGGACTTCATCCATCTGAGTTAGTTTACCAGTGGTGACATAAACCCGAGCACCGATACCATCCCGATTGCTTGTGGTACCAATGGTTTTAATCATCAAAAAATTGTTTCGGTTACCGCCGTCGTTACGTAGAAGTGCGGCTTGCTGGTTCTCATTATTGATGAGCAGATCAATATCGCCATCGTTATCATAATCACCGAAAGCTACTCCACGCCCAACCTTGGGGATGGAAAAATATTCACCAGACTGCTGGGAAACTTCAGTAAAGGTTGTTGGTTGTCCTTCTTTACAGCCATTATTGCGAAAAAGTTGTGCTTTCTCAGCATGAGTGAGCGTTGGATCAATAAGAGAAATATTATCAACAACATGTCCATTGGCAACAAAGAT
>MZGM01000086.1 GCA_002085035.1 Candidatus Zhuqueibacterota bacterium 4484_219 | reverse complement strand
ACGGGGAGAAGAGACAATGGCCTTTCTGGTTCAGACACTGGAAAGTTTGAGGCGCCTTTCCTATTCGAGGTTTTTGCTCCGAGCTGACTCGGCTTATGAGAGTGTGGACAATTACTGAGCCATTGAGCAACTCAACAAGAAAGCCTCTGGTGTGAAGGTGGGTTTCATTATCAAGCACAATCTTCGCCGGGAGTCGAGGGAAGTCTGGCTTGAGTTGGCTAGGGCTCGGGATCGGGTTCACCAACCTCGGAAAGGGAAAATGGCGTACACCAGACCGGCAACAGCTATTGCCCCCCCCGATATTCAGATGGATGTGTGTACTACCAATTTAGACAGAGCTGTTGAGGTAATCACCGTGAGGAGAGTTTGGATTACCGGGGCAATCCCATCAAAACCCGACATCGGATCACACGCAGACGCCTGTGTTCGCTGATTCAGGATTTGATCTGCCTGGCTGCCGGTTTGATTCGTCATGCTGGTAAAATTCTAAAATAGGACCATTTTCAACATGCCTTGAATCTAAAAACAGAATATTCACTTTTTTTCTCTCCAACGTCAATCCAATTCGATCACAGTTGCGCCCCAACCTCCAAGCCATGGTGGCGCATCGCCAAACCAGCGAACATAGGGATTCTCAGACAATTTGCGATGTACAATCCATTTTAGTTTGCTTTTACCTTTGCCGTGAATGATGCGTAATCGCTTCAATTTCAAATGAAGAGCATTGCTGATAAACTCATCGATCATCTCTGGCACCTGCTCTGGGAAAAAACCGTGTAAATCCAGTACATCAGTGACTATTATAGCCTCTGGCAAAGATTCCACCTCGGGTTGAGGTGCTTCTTGGGGATGACGAATAGATTGTTTTCGACGAAACCATTTCATTTGTTGATCCACTCATCGATCCAACCGAGAACGGTCTTCCACCACAATCGAGCATTTTGCGGCTTATTGACAAAATGATCCTCATCTGGAAAATAGAGCAGTTTAGAAGGCACCCCCATACGCTGTAGCGCTGTGAACATTTGAAATCCTTGTGTTACTGGCACGCGAAAATCATTCTCGCTGTGGATCACCAAAGTTGGGGTTTTGAAATTTTTTGCAAACCGACTGGGAGACCATTTTTCATACAGGTTCGGATGTTCGTAAGGGGTACCGCCAAATTCCCATTCCGGGAACCAAAGTTCTTCGGTGGCTCCATACATGGAAATCTGGTCAAAAACGCCATCATGACTCACCAGACACTTGAAAGGATTAGTATGACCTGCAATCCAATTAATCATAAAGCCACCATAGGAAGCTCCGGCAGCAGCAATTCTTTGCTTATCAATAAAATCATAATTCTGAAGCAGATAGTCCAATCCAACCATCAAATCCTGATAAGGCCCACCACCCCAATCTTTGGAAACCAGATCGCAAAACTCCTGACCATAACCCTTAGAGCCGCGAAAATTCACCATAGCTACCACGTAACCCGGTGAAGCAAACATCTGACAATTCCAGCGATAATGAAAGTTATCACTCCACATTCCTTGGGGGCCTCCATGAATCAAGTAAATTAAAGGATATTTCTTACTGGAATCGAAAAAAGGTGGTTTTACCAATAGGCCATGTACCTTACGACCATCGAAGCTGGTAAACCAAAAGTCCTCCACAGGGTTCATCATCAATTGGGAAAGTAGTTTTTGATTGATAAAGGTTAATTGCTGAATTTTGCCGCTGGTAATGTCCAGTTTGAATATTTCATAGGGCATGTCGGCAGCCTGCTGTTTGAAATAAAGTATTCTACCATCAGGACTAATAGTCAGGCTGGTATTGTAATGTTCACTCACCAGTTCACGAATCTCGCCGGTTTTGAGCCGTAGTTCAAAGATCACCATTCGGCCTTTCTTTTTACTATTGAAATAGACTTTGTCGCTTTTTGGTGACCAGATCACTTCGCCCACATCGTAGTCGAAACCCTGGGTGAGGTTACGTCTGGTACCTGTTTTACGGTCATAGAGGATCAGATCATACTGGTCGGCTTCAAAGCCGGCACGTCGCATAGCCCGATAGGCAAGATAACGGCCATCTGGTGAGTAGACTGGCTGATTATCAGTGGCCGGATTAGGGGTAAGCCGTTTAGGTTCGCCACCGGTCACCGGAACCACAAAAACGTCGTTGTTAGTAGAAATCGCTGTCAGCGAATCAGTATTGCGCACAAAACTTACTTCCTGAGCATCCGGTGAGAAGACGTAATCCTGAACTCCTCTAAGGTCAAGGGGAGGAGAATCATAGTCTCCAGAGGTAATGTCCCAACAGGTGTCTGCAGTAGCAGGCATTATAAAAATGTGGCTGCGCTTGTCATTTAGCCAACGATTCCAGTACCGATAAAATAGTCTGGTAATAATTTTGGCTTTCACCTGGGAGCTTTTCTTCTCAGCATCCCAAGCAGCGCTTTCATCTAAGTTTTTAGCATTGGGATAGACACTTGCAGTAAAGGCAAAATATTTTCCATCAGGGGACCAAATAATATCATGAACACCTATTGGTAAATTAGTAAGTCTTCGTGCTTCACCTCCTGAGATGGAAATAAGATAAATCTGCCGATTGCCATCTCGGGTAGAGACAAAGGCTAACTTTTTACTATCAGCACTCCATGCAGGGTTACCATCGTAATCCGGGCTATTGGTCAGCTTTATGGAGGTTCCATCTTTGGTAGAAAGTAACCAGATATCGGTATTACCTTTGTTTTGTTCCATGCTGTATTCGGTAACAGTGTATGCCAGCCATTTGCCGTCCGGGGACAAACAGATTTCACCAATTCGTTTCATCGCCCACAAGTCCTCGATAGTAATTGGACGTTTGGCGGCAGCAAAAACGCTGGTGGAAACAAAAGACATTAGCAGTGCAATAAAAACAAAAATTTGTCTCATAGTAACCTCCTATCAAAAAGTCTGTAAGATTCACCTTCAGTAAAATAATAATCTCAAAATTGAAAAGCAAGGAGTTTTCTATGAACATACAGAAAGTTTTAACTAATATTCTTGCAAAAAAACTCTAAAAATCTTGCTTTGAATAAGTAAAAGTGTTATATTAAAAAAGAACATTAAAATAAATTTACGCCATAAGCAAGGAGGTAAAAATGCAACTAGAACGTTTTGATGAATTAGAAGCTCTTCGAATTGCTATTCAGTCCAAGATTGACTTGTACAGTTTTTACAAGGATGCGTTGCAACACTTGCAAAATAAGAGTTGTAAGGACCTTTTCGCCACGTTAGCGGAAGACGAACGCAAACAACGGCACATGCTTGAGAAAGAATACACTCGTGTGTCTGGCAAAAAGCTTCTGTACATAAATTTACCCAAGCAACGCCGCTTTGTGCGTACTGTTACCCCTAATTCTTCCGAAATAGATATTTTGGACACCGCTATTCAGCAGGAAAGTGAGGCCAAAGATTTTTTTGAACGTACCTATCGACTTGTGAAGGATGAGGATACTAGAACGACATTTTCTGAAATAGTAGAAGAAGAACAACATCATATTAAACTACTGCAATCAGAATATACTGCGCAACAGAAACCAGAAGATGAAGAATCATTAAAATTGGCCAATGCTTAGTAGATAGCAGGGAGGGAGTCATGTTATTAGGTGCGCATGTCTCGATTGCTGGTGGATTACACAATGCTTTTTCTCGGGGGGAGGAAATTGGCTGTACAGCTATCCAGATTTTTACTAAAAATCAAAACCGCTGGAGCGCCAAACCTCTGACCGATGCGGAAACAGCCCAATTCAAACAAACCTGGCAAAATTCTACCATTAGTGCTGTGGTGGCTCATGATTCCTATTTAATTAATCTGGGTAATCCCGACCAGGATGGGTTGCAACAATCGCGTCAGGCATTTTTAGTAGAAATGGATCGAGCTGAAAAACTCGGTATTCCATATTTGGTCTTCCATCCCGGTTCACATAAAAATGCCGGCGAAAGTTTTGGACTAAAAAAAATCGCTGAAAGCATAAATATACTCTTAGAACAACGCAAAGATTACCAATTATGTCTACTGCTGGAAACTACTGCCGGACAAGGAACTAACTTAGGTTACACTTTTGAACAATTAGCACAAATCATTGAACTGGTTAACAACCCCCAAAGAGTAGGTGTTTGTTTAGATACTGCCCATATCTTTGCGGCAGGATATGATATTCGCACCGAACAAACTTATCAAAAGACAATCAATACATTCGATCAAATTTTGGGACTTTCTACCCTCTGTGCTATTCATTTAAACGATTCAAAAAAAGAACTCGGTAGCCGAATAGATCGTCACGAGCATATTGGTAAAGGATTAATCGGATTGGATGCCTTTCGTTTCATCTTGCATGATGAGCGTTTTCAAGATATCCCCAAGATATTAGAAACCCCCGGTAAAGAAGAAGATTTCAAACGCAACCTTGATGTACTCAAAAGCTTAATTTAACCTAATGCGCTAAGATGATAAAAAGCAAATATTGGCGGTAAAGATAGTAAAAAATTTTGTACTTCAACCAGCCGTTGGAGGGTGTGCAATGGGAAATAATTTAACTCAAAAAATTTTGGAAAGCCACCTTGTTTCGGGGAAGATGAAACCTGGAACTGAAATTGCCATTGCTGTGGACCAGACTCTCACCCAGGACGCCACTGGTACCATGGCCTACCTGCAATTCGAAGCTATGGAAGTACCAAAAGTACGCACCAAACTTTCAGTAAGTTATGTTGATCACAACACCCTGCAAACCGATTTCCGCAATGCCGATGATCATCGCTATTTGCAAACTGTAGCTGCGAAGTATGGAATTTATTTTTCCAAACCAGGTAATGGTATTTGTCACCAGGTACATCTGGAACGTTTTGGAGTTCCCGGGCAGACGCTCCTGGGTTCCGATAGTCACACCCCTACTAATGGAGGTTTGGGAATGATCGCTATTGGGGCAGGTGGGCTGGATGTGGCAGTAGCTATGGCCGGTGGTCCCTTTTACTTGACTATGCCCAAAGTAGTAGGAGTGCATTTGAGCGGTAAACTGCAACCCTGGGTTTCAGCAAAAGATGTTATCCTTGAGCTACTGCGACGCTTAACAGTAAAGGGCGGAGTAGGGAAGATTTTCGAATATTTTGGCGAAGGGGTCAAATCTCTTTCAGTTTATGAGCGTGCTACAATCACCAATATGGGCGCCGAACTTGGTGCCACCACTTCTATCTTCCCCAGCGATGAAAACACATTGAATTTCTTGCGTGCTCAAAAGCGGGAACAAGCCTGGCAACCATTGGCAGCGGATCCTGATGCAACTTATGATGAAATCATTGAACTTGACTTAAGTAAATTAGAACCTCTTATCGCACAACCTCACAGCCCGGACAACGTGGTAGAGGTAAAACAGATTGCTGGGCTTAAAGTCGATCAAGTCAACGTAGGTAGTTGTACTAATTCATCCTACAAAGATATGCTGGTGGTAGCATCCATATTAAAGGGACGTGTGGTTCATCCGGATGTAAGCATGACTCTTTCACCTGGCTCGCGACAAGTGTTAGAAATGATTGCTCAAAAGGGGGCATTGGCCGATATTATCGCCGCTGGGGTACGCATCCTGGAAAGTGCATGCGGACCCTGCATTGG
Organism: Candidatus Zhuqueibacterota bacterium 4484_219; assembly: GCA_002085035.1. Classification (GTDB taxonomy): domain Bacteria; phylum Zhuqueibacterota; class JdFR-76; order JdFR-76; family 4484-219; genus 4484-219. Next base: position 2,280 of record MZGM01000086.1, on the reverse strand, counting down.
TATGGGGCAGGCGCCACCTTCAGAAGGGATTTCCATTCGGACCTTCAACCGCAATTTCGAGGGACGCAGTGGCACCAAAAGTGCGCGGGTCTACCTTTGCAGTCCTGAAGTAGCAACCGTAGCAGCAGTAATGGGTGAACTGATGGATCCTCGTGAATTTGGCGAAGCTGTAGAGGTAACCTATCCCGGGTATCCTACCATTGACTTTTGTCCAACCTGACGACTATGACAAAATCGACCAGGAAGATCAATTAGAAATGCCAGAAGTAATTGAATGCCTGAAAACAAACACACCTATCACAGTCAAAAACCTTACTAAAGGATTAACATTTTTAGCAAATTACATTCTTACCACACGTCAGAAAGAGATTCTTATGAAAGGCGGAATGCTTAATTTCATCAAATCAAAGTAGATTTTGTTCGAAACAGGATAACACAGAACAATCAAAATATGGTAACTCGAACTCAAAATCTTCCGGAAAAATATCATAACATCGACGATATAGAACTGATTGATCGCATTCAGAAGATTAAATCCAAACTTGGCAAACGCCTGGTTATTTTGGGACATCATTATCAGCGCAAAGAAGTGGTCGCTTTGGCTGATTTCAAAGGAGATTCTTTTCAACTTTCTCGGATAGCTTCTCAGCAAGCAGAAGCAAAGTACATTATCTTTTGCGGTGTGCGCTTCATGGCCGAGAGTGCTGCTGTGCTTGCGCGTCCGGATCAGGTAGTGATCCATCCAGATGTGGATGCTGGTTGTCCCATGGCGGAGTTAGCGCCCATCGACAAAGTCACCGCTTCCTGGGAAAAGATGAGCGAAGATTTAGGCAGTAAAGGTGACCCCTGTACTTTACATTAATTCGGATGTGGAACTAAAAGCATTTGTTGGCCGTCATGGCGGTACAATTTGTACCTCCTCTAACGCTAATAAAGCTATCCAATGGGGCTTGCAGCAAGGGGACAAGGTATTTTTTCTACCAGATAAAAATCTGGGGCTCAATACTGCTCGCCAATTAGCATTACCAACCGAACAGGTACTTACCTTGAATTCTGCAACAGATACCACATATTTAACCAGTGAAGAGTATTCCCTGCCAGCGTTTCATCAGGCTAAACTTATCCTTTGGAATGGCTACTGCCACGTTCATACCTGGTTTCGCGCGGAACAAGTGAAAAAATCCCGCCAAAAATATCCCCAGGCCAAAGTAGTAGTACATCCGGAGTGTAACGAAGAGGTGGTACAACTGGCTGATGCAGTAGGGTCTACAAAATTTATCGTCGAATACGTACAGCAAGCCCCTTCTGGCACAGTAATCGTTATCGGTACTGAACTTAATTTGGTTAGCCGCTTAGCTGATGAAAATCCAGATAAGACAATTTTGCCGTTGGCAGTTTCTCCCTGTCCGAATATGTGGAAGATTAGTCTAAATGACCTCTATTGGGTACTGGATAATTTGGGGGAAGTAAATGTGGTTACCATACCCAAAGAAATTAAGAATGATGCACAGACAGCACTTCAGCGGATGATGAAGTTGGAATAAGATTCTCGATAAAATGGTTTTGCATTCTTAATTGTAGCCTTCGTATTATTACAAGCCTATTGATTTTGGCATGGTTGATCAACCACAAACGTTTCGTCACCATTTGAGAGTTTCAAAGATTCTGTTTAACCAAAAGACAAACACCGTAGATTAAGATAGGTTCCCTAAAGTCCATTTCCCAAAATCTGTTCAACCGCCGTTGCTACCACATCCCCAACAAAATCAACAAAGTCAACTTGCCAACTGGATTCTCCAATCAGATGAAAGATATTATTAAAGACATCTCGTAAATTTTTTCTTGATTGTTTTCTAATTTTCAGTTAACTTAAACCTGCGATCGATAAAATAGTGCCACTCCCATGTCACAAGAATCCGACAAATTCCTCATCCAACTTGCCTTAGCCGGTAATCAAAAAGCATACGGAGAACTTATCCGTAGATACGAGGGTATGATTTTCAATTTCATATACAGAATGATTGGAAATCGTGCAGAAACTGAAGATATTGTCCAGGAAACTTTTATTAAAGCCTTCAAGGCTTTAGATAGCTTCGATGAAAAATATGCCTTTTCTACATGGCTTTACAAGATTGCTACTAACCACTGCATCGATGTACTGCGTAAAAGAAAACTCAGCACTTTTTCGTTGGACAGCTCTATTCAAACTGAGAAGGGGAATCTACACCGCCAGTATAGTGATGATAGTTTTAGCCCGGAAAAAGCATTGATTTACAGAGA
>MZGM01000085.1 GCA_002085035.1 Candidatus Zhuqueibacterota bacterium 4484_219 | reverse complement strand
AAATGAAGGGCTTCTTGCAACGCCTTCACACTATTAGGTACGTACTCTTCTTTAGCCTTCATTTTTTGAAGGTTCAATTCCTCAAGCAGCAGCTTTGCATTCTGCATGGCCATCTGCATCAATTTGGCTTTCTCACCAATTTTGGGCACTATCAATTTGACCTGGGCATCATGCTTCTTGGAAAGCCACTTTTCAAAATCATCCAAATCCTCAATTTCAAAAGGCAAAAAGATTTCTGCTGGTAAAAATTGTATCTTTAGATAATACTGTTGCAAAAATGATTTGAGTATTTCAGCTACCGATTTCTCCTGCACACCCTGGAGAAAAAAATGTTGTCGTCCTATAATCTTACCCTCGCGCACTTTAAACACAACTCCACAAGCGTCTTCATCCTCATGATAGACAGCAACAATATCGCGATCTATCTCATCGGTTGAAACCATTTTTTGTTTGGAACGAAATATTTCAATAGCTTCAATTTGGTCACGTACGCGTGCAGCTTCCTCAAAGCGTTGTTGCTGCGCAAACTGTTCCATCTGCTTGCGTAATTCGGAGACCACCATGGTATTCTTCCCTTCAATGAAACGTACCATTTGTTCTACCATTTTTTTGTAGTCATCAACACTAATTAAACCCTGGCAGGGTCCTGAACAACGATGAATGTAATAATCAAGGCATAATTTGATTTTGCGCGCCATAACAGTTTGAGGATCGAGCCGATAATTACAACTGCGGATGGGGAAAATTCGTCTTACAGTCTTTAGCAAATCGCGCATAGTATGAACATCAGTGTAAGGACCAAAATAACGTGAGCCATCTTTGACTATTTTGCGTGTGGGAAAAATACGAGGAAAATCTTCATTAGTTACTCGGATATAGGGAAAACTTTTGTCATCCTTAAGGGTTACATTGTAGCGAGGTTTGTATTCCTTGACCATATTTGCTTCAAGAATAAGCGCTTCTACTTCCGAATCGGTAACAATGAACTCCAGATCGTCAATTTTTGAAATCAGCGCTCGCATTTTCGGCCCACCATTGCGTGGGCTTTGAAAATAGCTTCGCACCCGATGACGCAAACTTTTTGCCTTACCGACGTAAATTATCTTACCTCGATAGTCCTTGAAAAAATAAACACCCGGACTTTCGGGTAGTTGAGTCAATTTTTCTTCTAATTCGTCCTTCATTCCCAACCCTTATTGCACTGATTTAAAATAATTAAAACCCCAGAAGAAATCAAGAGGGAAAATTGATAGTAGCATCCAAATGGGTAGAAAGCAAGTAATGATTGGAGGGACACTTACATAAGTGTTGATGGTTCAGATTCCCAGCAACAAAATATCCCTCATTTGATCAATTTCCTGATGATATTTTTCAAATAGATCCAAGTTATGCTGAGGAATATTCTCCAGTTCCCTTTGAATGTCAAGTTCTTCTCCAGTCCTAAATACTCTCAACATGAGATTCATCTTCTTTGCCAGCTCTCCCCCGTAGCAAACTACTATTTGTCGGGTGATCCATTTGTATTTCTTTAGAGAAAAATTGACTTCTTTCAGCGCTCGAACCTGAAGATTACGAATTGTCCTCATCTGTTTAATCATTTCTTCTGGAGTCTGATCGGGAGACAATTCAAAGGAAAATTGCATCTTACCAGTCAGTCTTTGAACTTCTGCCCTCAGTTTTTGGTTAATCTCAATGTAAGTTTGGAGATCTTTTTCGGAAATTATATTGTTCGGTGGGGGAACAAAATCATCATTTTGGTACAAGTGGGCATATTCCTTAGGGTACTGGCTAATATTTTCACTCTGCTGATTCAACCAGAACAGCGCACCTACCAGAAATAGTATTACTATCCCAAATAAAACAGAGCAACCAATTAGCCATTTTACTATTAATGGTTTCTGGTCCGATTTTACGGAGATCATGGGGAAATAAAATCTGATTAAGAAATAAACCCCGATAATTCAATTTGGAAACTATCGGGGTGGATCACGCTAAAAGGAAAGTTTGTTTCAAAAATAATTAGTCTTTATTCACCAGCTTTGTGTCGTTTGATTTCCTCGATCTGATATTGCACATATTGTCGCCAACGAGGATCCTTGGCTGCCGCTTGATATTCCTTTAAAGCTTTATCCCACTGTTTTAAACCCATGTAAGCCCGACCAGTTTCGACTCGAGCTGGAATGTAATCAGGTTTGTATTTAAGACAATTCAAGGCAGCTTCCAGAGCTTGCTTATATTTACCCAGATCATTATAGGCGCGAGCCATACGGTAATAGGCCGTATAATAATCTGGTTTAAAGGTTACTGCATTTTGAAAAGATCGGATGGCCTCCCCAAGTTTACCCAGCTCCACTTGCGCCGCTCCCATTGCACTGTAAGCTTTGTAATAGTCCGACTTATAATAGGTGGCTTTACGAAATGCCTCGATTGCTTTTCTATTTTGTCCTAATTTGGCATACACCACCCCAATCTCGTAATATGCACGGTAATCGGTGGAGTCACAATGAAGTACCATAGAATAAGCTTCAAGCGCCGAGTTAAATTTCTTAAGAGAACGATAAACTGCCCCCATTGCAAAATAAGCCTTGCTGTATTGGGGATTAAAATGGACAGCCTTCTTGTAAGCATCTAATGCCTGTTGGTAACGATGCATTTTCTTGTAAGCCAATCCCATACCATAATACGCAAGGGCAAAGGTACTGTCTAACTGAATAGATTTCTTATAGGCTTCAATGGCTTGTTTATAGCGGCCTAATTGCAGTGCCCTATTGCCCTGGTTGAAAGCATCGGCTTTTTCACGTGCTAATTTGGCATTGAAATTGGCACTGGTCACTAAACGTTTCTTAGCAGCAATCCAATACTCATAATCTTTTTTCAATTTCTCATAAAGAGCGCGATCATTATTCTTAGTGGCTTCTTCCATCTTCTGCCGGGTCTCAGCCAACTTCTGTTCTATTTGTACCAGTGTCGTATCCTGAGCTACAACTACCCCCTGCCAGAACAACACTGTACTAAAGACCAATAATACAGAAGCAATTCTCCATAGTCTCATAATGTGAACTCCTCTCATCTATTGAGAATTTCACTATAAAAAAATAGTGCCGAAGGGGGGACTCGAACCCCCACGGGCGGAGCCCACCACCCCCTCAAGATGGCGTGTCTACCAGTTCCACCACTTCGGCATAGACTAAAAATATTAATCTATCACTACAAATTACATTCCACTTTTCCGTAACAGCAGCCCCCTTTCGCTCTACTTGCTACTATCTACATTACCAGACTGCTGTCCCGGAACCGGCTGAGGCAAAGATTGTGAACTTTCTCCTCCAATCTTAGGAAGCATATCTGCTGCTGAGGTGCCTTTTTCTTTTTGCATTTCCTTTTGAATCAAACTCTTAGACGAACCTGCCTTCCTTATAACAAAAACTTGCACTACATTGCTCAACATGAAAATAATAGCCAAAACAACTGTCAATTTACTCAGAAAAGTAGCAGCTCCTCTACCACCAAAAATAGCACCCATGCCCCCGGTACCACCAAACGCACCTGCTAATCCTCCGCCTTTGCTCGATTGGAGAAGAATTACCACCAATAACAAAAAACAGACAAGGACATGAAAAAAAACAATAATAGTTGCCAATTTTTTAATCCCTAATTTGTTCGTTTTTTATACATTAAGCATGCGAAAGAAGTTCCCCTGCTTTAATAATGGCAGCAAAGGAATCGGCTTTCAAACTGGCCCCTCCTACCAAAGCTCCGTCGATTTCTTCCTCTTGCAACAACTCATTAGCATTCTGGGGAGTAACACTCCCTCCATATTGAATGCGAAATTTATTAGCTAAATCAGCTCCGTATTGGGATTTTAATAGCTCTCGAATGAGAGAATGAACCTCTACCGCCTGTTCAGGGGTAGCATTACGGCCCGTGCCAATAGCCCAAACAGGTTCATAGGCAATGACCATCTTTGCGACTTCATCTGCAGAAAAATCAGCTAATCCTTCCTTCACCTGGGTAGTCACCACGGTTTCCATCGAACCCGCCTCGCGCTGTTCTAAAGTTTCCCCCACACAAAGAATAGGAGTCAAGCCAAACTTTAGCGCTGCTTTAATCCGCCTATTTACTGTTTGATTAGTTTCTCCAAAATATTTGCGTCGTTCCGAATGACCGACGATTACAAATTGGCAACCTACAGAGGTCAACATAGGCGCGGCTACTTCACCTGTAAATGCTCCCTGCTCTTCCCAGAACAGATTTTGGGCTCCTAATTTAATATTAGAATCCTTAATAATCTCCCCGACACTGAACAACATCGGAAACGGGGGACAGAGCACAACGTCCACATCATTGACATTACCAACTTGCTTTTTCAGCTCACCCGCCAGTTCTACTGCCTCGGGCAATGTTTTATTCATCTTCCAATTACCAGCAATAAGTTTCCGTCGCATTCGCACTCCTATTTGTCTGTTAATGCTTCAACTCCAGGTAATTTCAAGCCACTTAACAATTCTAAAGAGGCTCCGCCTCCGGTGGAAATATGGGTCATCTGATCTTCCAAGCCAGCTTTGTTTACAGCTGCTACCGAATCACCACCACCTACAATAGTAATTGCTCCTTTCTTAGTAGCTTCTGCCAAAGCTTTAGCAATGTCAAAGGTACCTTTTGCAAAAGTAGAAATTTCAAAGATACCCATAGGACCATTCCAGATCACCGTTTTGGCACTTTCGATTTTCCTTCTAAACTCATCCACGGTTTTCGGTCCTATATCCACACCAATCCAGCCGGAAGGAATCTGGTCAATATCCACAACTCTGGTAGTTGCTCCCTCTTCAATTTTGTCGGCAATTACAACATCCACAGGGAGTACAAAATTTACCTTTTGCTGACTGGCTTTATCTAAAATTTCTTTAGCCAGATCAATTTTGTCTTGTTCAAGAATAGAGTTACCAATTTCATAACCTTGAGCCTTAAGAAAAGTGAAAACCATCCCACCTCCAATAAGAAAAGCGTCCACCTTGGGGAGAAGGTTTTCGATAACATCGATTTTGCCTGAAATTTTAGCCCCACCAATAATCACAACAAAGGGCTTTTCAGGTGATTCCACAGCGTTGATCAAATATTTAAGTTCTTTTTCCATGAGAAAACCGGCTGCACATTGCTGGAAATATTTGGTAACACCTTCGGTAGAAGCATGAGCACGATGGGCAGTACCAAAAGCATCATTCACGTACACATCACCGAGTTTGGCCAGTGCTCGAGCAAAATCGGGATCATTTTTCTCCTCCTCGGCATGAAAACGCAAGTTTTCCAACAGTAACACATCCCCGTTTTGCAAACTGGCTACTTGCTTTTCCACCTCATCGCCAACACAGTCGTTGACAAAATACACTTCTTTGCCCAGCAACTTACCCAAATGTTGGGCAACTGGCTTTAAACTTTTGCTGGGATCAACTTTACCCTTAGGACGTCCCAGGTGGGACATGAGAATCAACTTTGCTCCCTGATCAATAGCATATTGAATTGTAGGTAAAGCGCTTCGGATACGAGTGTCATCGGCAACCTGACCATTCGCATCCAAAGGCACATTGAAATCTACCCGCATTAACAGTCGTTTACCTTTCAAATCTAAGTCTCTAATAGATAACTTAGCCATTCTATCCTCCCCATATCATCAGGCTATTATTTACAAGCTTTTGGCCATTAGATTGATTAGGTCAATTACCCGGCAAGAAAAACCCCACTCGTTATCGTACCAGGCAAGCACCTTAACCAACGTCTCTTCTATTACCATAGTGGAGCCGCCATCGACAATTCCTGAATGTGAGTTGCCATTGAAATCCACAGAAACTAACGGTTCAGCACTAAAATCTAGGATGCCTTTTAGTTCACCATTAGCTGCAGCCTGTAATGCGGCGTTAACTTTTTCCACTGTAGTAGGTGTTTCGACATCGAAAACCGCATCTACCAAAGAGACATTGGGAGTAGGAACTCGCACTGCTAAACCGTTGAGTTTACCTTTTAGCTCTGGCAAAACTTCACCTACTGCTTTAGCAGCACCGGTAGTAGTAGGGATCATCGACAATGCTGCTGCTCGCGCCCTTCGTAAATCCTTGTGAGGCAAATCCAAAATGCGCTGATCATTAGTATAGGAATGGATAGTAGTCATCAAGCCTTTTCTCGGCGTATTTCCGGACGCTCCTCCGGATCACCGCCTGTTTCATGGTCGGTTCCAGTCGCATGACAAAAAAATTCCCTTTCACAAAACCGGCCCACGTCCGTGG